>JAIPDU010000063.1 GCA_021737525.1 Desulfohalobiaceae bacterium
CACGACCACCTATACTCTCTCCGCCATCGGCGATTCCTTCTTCAGCGGATCGCTCATGGTCTTCTGGGCCCTGTCGGAAACCGCCTTCCTCCTCCAGGGCATGTTGGGAATCGCTACCGTCTGGTTGATTGGTCCCCTGCTCCTGTTGCAGGGATTCAAGCTGGGCACATTCTGGCTGGGTTGGCGCAAGGGGCTGGCCGTGCTGCAACAGTTGCGCAGGCTCAACCTCATGGCCTGGGCCGAACGGGTCAAGCTGGCCAACGCCTTGTTGATTGCCCTTCTGTGGTCTATTCTGTTTCCAGTTGAATCCTATGGCGCATGGTCCCTTGCTGCAGCGGCCCTGTCCGGGGCCGCTGCCTATGCCGTGGCAGCCTACAGGGTTCCCAGGGAGGCTTTTGTCCTCGCTCTCGCCATAGGCGTCTGCGTATGGTGGACATTCTTCTAAGGCAGGCGCGGTTGTGACACAGGGATCAGGTAGGCCAACTGCCGCTCTGTGACGCTTTCCGGAAAAGGTGCAAGAAAAGCGGAGTGCCGAGTCAGCGCTTGCCCGCAAGGGATCGGGCCTTGGTCCGAAGCGCTACGCTCTCGGAGTGATCCGCACCATAACCGAACAGTAGCTTTGGATAGCGACAGGGTGTCTTATGCAGAAAGAGGAAATTCGTTTGGATGTTTCCGTGTGCCAGGATATGGGGCTGCATGCACGCCCCGCTGCACAGCTGGCCCGCGAGGCCGGAAGTTTCGAGAGCGATATCTATCTGGTGCTCGACGGGGACAGTGCGGACGCCAAAAGTGTATTGGATATACTCAGCCTTGCCGCAGTCAAGGGAACCAGGCTCAGTGTCGTGGCCTCCGGACCGGACGCAGCAGAGGCTGTTGAACAGCTTCGACGGTTTTTCTGCAATGAATCCCAAGAGACAGAGACAACATGGCCAGAACAATCCTGACCGGAGAGGCGGTTTCATCCGGAGTGTCCGTGGGCAAGGCCTATCTCTTGGCCAAGGGCCACTATTGTCTGACCTCGGTGCAGAACATCCCAGAGGATCACGTCGAGCAGGAAGCTGAAAGGCTGCAGAACGCCTTCAACAGCGCCCTGCAAAGCCTGGAGCGGATCAAGAGCTCGGTCCCGCAGGAACAGCAGGAGCACGCCGCGATCCTCGACTCCCATATCATGATCCTGCGAGATCCCAAGCTGCGCCGGAAAACGGAGCGCTATATCCGTGAGTTGCTCATGAGCGCTGAATGGGCCCTGGAGAAAGGGGTCGCGGATGTGGAAAAGGGTTTCAGCAGGGTGGATGACGAATACTTCCAGGCCAGGGCCAACGAGATCCGGCTGCTCACCCATCGGGTCATGAATCACCTGTCCGGGAGCGCATCCTCCATCAAGCCCATCACCTCCAGGGTCATCCTTGTGGCCCATGATTTGACCCCCGCAGACACTGTGGAGCTCAACGTGAGCAAGATCATGGCCCTGGCCACTGCCCAGGGCGGCAAGACCTCCCACGTGTCCATCATGGCCAGAAGCCTGGAGATCCCCGCGGTAGTGGGTGTGGAGAACGTGGATACCACTGTTCGCGACAGCGACTTCGTTATTGTGGACGGTTTCCAGGGCAAGGTGGTCGTGGATCCAAGCGACGAGGAACTGGAGCACTACACCAATCTGAAGTACCAGTTCGAGAACTATCGCAGGGAAATCATGCGACACCGGGAGCTGCCCGGGGAGAGCAGGGACGGCTTCCGGATCAACGTCATGGCCAATATCGAGCTCTTCGAGGAGGTCCGGGCGGTTCTGGACTATGGCGGGGAGGGTGTCGGCCTCTACCGCACGGAGTATTCCTATCTCTATCGCCACAAGCTACCTTCCGAGGAGGAGCTCACCGAGGAGTACAGCGACCTGGCCTCCATCCTCCATCCCAAGGAGGTGGTCATCAGGACCCTGGACGCAGGAGGAGACAAGATCGGCAAGGGCTTCGAGAATCTGGAGGAGGCCAATCCCGCACTTGGGCTTCGCGCTGTGCGCTTCTGCCTCAAGCACCGCGACATTTTCAAGTCCCAGTTGCGAGCCATCCTGCGGGCGACCCAGCACGGCAACATCGCCATGATGTTCCCCATGATCTCCGGACTCAACGAGTTGAGAGAGGCCAAGGAGGTCCTGGAGGAGGCCAAGCATGAGCTCCGCTTGGAGGGGATAGGCTTTGACGAGGATATGCCCACGGGGATCATGATCGAGCTGCCCTCCGCGGTGATGGTCTCGGATCTCCTCGCCCGGGAGGTGGATTTCTTCAGCATCGGCACCAACGACCTGATCCAGTATTCCCTGGGGATCGACCGGACCAACAGGCACGTGGCCCATCTGTATCAGCCCCTGCATCCGGCCCTGATCCGAAGCATCAAGCATGTTGTGGACGCCGGCCACAGGGAGGGGATCGAGGTCAGCATGTGCGGAGAAATGGCAGTGGACCCCTATTGCCTGCCCGTGCTTCTGGGCATGCAGGTGGACAACCTGAGCCTCAACCCCCAGTCCATCCCCGTGATCAAGAAGGTTATGCGGCAGTTGAGCACTGAGGAGTGCTTTGACCTTCTCAAGCGCATCCTGGAGAGCGATTCCGTGAGCCAGAGCAATCGGTTGGTCAAGGAAAATGTGTTCAACCGCTTCCCCGAGGAGCTGCTTTTCTACTCCTCCATGCTGGAGAAAGCGACCTGATGCCGGGAGCCGGAGGTCGGAAGTCGGAGGTCGGAGGCCGGGTGTCGGAGGCCGGGTGTCGGAGGCCTGAGGTCGGAGATCGAGGGGTAGCTGGAGACGTCTAGAGTCTGCACCCCAACGCAATACATCAATACGTAGAGGTATACCCTTTCCCTATGGGCGCGAAAAAGAAAAAGACGGGCAAGCAGGACGAGCAGAACAGGACTGTGGCCCGGAACAAGAAGGTGCCCAGGATCTTCGAGATCCTGGAGACCCTTGAAGCAGGCATATCCCTGACCGGTTCGGAGGTCAAGTCCGTTCGCGCCGGGAGGGTGAGCTTCAAGGACAGCTTCGTCTACTTCAAGAAGGACGAGGCCTTTCTCACCGGAATTCACATCTCCCGCTACGAGAATGCCGTCTATTTCGGGCACGAGCCGGAACGGGACCGCAAGCTCCTGTTGCACAAGCGGGAGATCGAGGCCTGGCGCGGACGCTCTGAACAGAAGGGTTTGACTGTTGTGCCCACCAAGATCTATCTGCGGAATGGCCTGGCCAAGGTGGAGCTGGCCCTGGCCAAGGGAAAACGGATCCACGACCGGCGGGAGGACATGAAGCGACGGACCGAGGAGCGGGAAACCGCCAGGGAGCTCGCCAGACACACGAAATAATGAGGCGATTGAGCATATCTTATCCCCTTATCCGATGAGCATTCACGATGTTTCTCCAATACTTCCCGCGAGAAGGAACCCCGTGAAGGCTTACCTTACCGGAATCCGGTGAACGAGGAGCAAGCAGTGGGCAGTGCGGCAGGCGCGGATGGATTGACTCAGCAACAGCAGCAATTCCTCCGGGACCTTTTCCCCGGAAGGCAGGCCCTCTTTCCGCAGGAGCAGACCTGGATCTACGGCTCGGACGCGGGCCGGTTCTTCGCCCAACCATGGGCGGTGGTGCGCCCCTCTACCCTGGAGCAGGTCCAGGAGGTGCTCCAGTGGGCCCAGACCGAGCGCGTACCCTTATTCCCCCGGGCCCGCGCGACCAACGTGGTGGGAGGCTGTGTTCCTCTCGGCGGAGGCGTGGTCCTCTCCACTCTCTTCCTGGACCGAATCCTGGAGCTCGATGAGCGGGATTTCACCGCGGTTGTGCAGCCCGGAGTGTCCACTTCCCGCCTCCAGGTCAGGGCTGAGGAGCTCGGACTCTTTTACCCCCCGGATCCCGCAAGTGTGGGCATCTCCAGCATCGGGGGCAATGCCGCGACCAACGCCGGAGGGATGCGCGCGGTTAAGTACGGAGTAACCGGGGACTACGTCCTGGGTTGTCAAGCGGTCCTGCCAGGCGGCAGAACGATCCGAAGCGGGGGCAGGGTGCACAAGGACGCTGTCGGTTTGGATCTCACCTCTTTGTTGGTGGGGTCCGAGGGAACCCTGGCCCTGATGACGGAGCTCACCCTTAAGCTCCTGCCTCGTCCCCAGGCCAGCGCCTCACTCCTGGCCGGATTCGCGGAACAAGAAGCAGGGCTGGAGGCCGCAGGCGCGGTGTTCCGTTCCGGCCTGCTGCCCGCGGCCGTGGAGTTCATGGACCGAAAGGCAGTCGAGTGCTTGCGCTCTGCCGGCGCCTGTGAGATTCCTCGGGGAACGGATTGCCTTCTCCTGTTCAAGCTGGATGGCTCACGCTCCTGTTTGGACTCGGAGATCGAGGCCCTGGAGCGGCACCTGCGCGAGCACGGCCCGAACACGCTCAGCACGGGCGTCACCCCGAGCGAGGAAGAGGAGCTATGGCAACCGCGAAGGGCACTGAATCCCGCCAGCTTCCATCTCGGCCCGGACAAGCTCTCCCTGGACGTGACGGTTCCCAGGGGCAGCGTGGGGCAGGCCGTGGACCGGGCCCAGGATGCGGGCCGGCGCAATGGAATCCACGCCGTGACTTTCGGCCACCTTGGCGACGGGAACATCCACGTCAATTTCATCCACGACGCGAGGGGGCCCGGTCAGGCCGAAGCGGCGGGTAAGGCGGCCTGGGAGCTCGTTTTCCAGGTGCTGCATCTGCGGGGCACCATTTCCGGGGAGCACGGAGTGGGCCTGGCCAAGCTGCCCTATGTGGAGCTCCAACTGGACAGGGAAAAGGTGGACATCATGCGCGGCATCAAACAGGTCTTCGATCCCCGCGGGATTCTCAACCCCGGGAAGGGATATTGATAATCGTTCCCCGTTCCCGGTTCAGGGTTCCGGGTTGAGGAGAAGGGATAGTGAGCCGATTGGCATTGTCTTCGTTGTCAACCCGGAACCGGGAACCGTCATTGCCTGAAACCTGCATCAAGCATACGGAATGGTATCTATGTTCGGCAATATTGCACGCAAGATCCTGGGCAGCAAGAACGAGCGCTTCCTGAAGCCCCTCTGGCCCATAGTGCACCGCATCAATGAACTGGAGCCGGAAACGCAGGAGCTCCGGGACGAGGACTTCCCCCGGAAGATCGCGGAATACAAGGAGCAGATCAGTCAGGGCATGGAGATGGAGGATCTTCTGCCCGAGGTCTTTGCCCTGGTCCGGGAGGCTTCGCGCCGAACCCTGGGACTGCGGCCCTTCGATGTCCAGCTCTTGGGAGCCATAGTCCTGCACAGGGGCGTGATCGCGGAAATGAAGACAGGGGAGGGCAAGACCCTGGTCGCCACCATGCCCCTGGTGCTCAATGCCCTAACCGGCAAGGGATCCCACCTGGTGACTGTCAACGATTACCTGGCCAGGCGCGACGCGGAGTGGATGGGCCGGATCTACAACTTCCTCGGCCTGGAGGTCGGCTCCATCTCCCACGATATGGACGACGAGCAGCGCAAGGAGGCCTATTCCAAGGACATCGTCTACGGCACGAACAACGAATTCGGCTTTGACTACCTCCGCGATCACATGAAGTTCTATCCGGACCAGCTGGTCCAGGGCGAGCTGCACTACGCCATCGTGGACGAAGTGGACTCCGTGCTCATCGACGAGGCCAGGACCCCGCTGATTATCTCCGGTCCCTCCGAGGACTCCACTGCCCTATACCAGCAGATCGACACAATCATCCCCCATCTCAAGCGGGATGAGGACTTCACCGTGGACGAGAAGGCACGGACCGTGATGTTCACCGACGAAGGGGTGGTCAAGTGCGAGCGTATCCTGGGGCTGGACAACCTCTTCGAGCCGCGCAACATCCACTACCAGCACCATATCCTGCAGGCCCTCAAGGCCCACAACCTCTTCCAGCGTGATACGGACTATATCGTCAAGGACGGCCAGGTTATCATCGTGGACGAGTTCACCGGCAGGATCATGCCCGGCCGGCGCTTCAGCGACGGGTTGCACCAGGCCCTGGAGGCCAAGGAGAACGTGACCGTGGAGGCGGAGAACCAGACCCTGGCCACGATCACCTTCCAGAACTTCTTCCGCCTCTACGACAAATTGGCCGGGATGACCGGAACCGCGGACACCGAGGCGGTGGAGTTCAAGGAGATCTACAACCTGGACGTGGCGGTCATTCCCACCCACATGCCCATGATCCGCACGGACTATCCGGATGTGATCCACCGCACCCAGCGGGAGAAATACGAGGCCATCGCCGACTCAATTCAAGGGCTGTATCAGAAGGGCCAGCCGGTGCTCGTGGGCACGACCTCCATAGACAAGTCCGAGCTCATCTCGGACAAGCTCAAGCAGCGCGGGGTGCCGCACCAGGTGCTCAATGCCAAGCAGCACGAGCGCGAGGCGGATATCGTGGCCAATGCCGGTGAGCGGGGCCGGGTGACCATCGCCACCAACATGGCCGGACGCGGCACGGACATCGTCCTCGGCGAGGGCGTGGCGGATCTCGGGGGGCTGCACATCCTGGGCACGGAGCGCCACGAGAGCCGCCGCATCGACAACCAGCTGCGGGGACGCTCCGGAAGACAGGGCGATCCGGGAAGCTCCCGCTTCTTCCTCTCCCTGGAGGACGACCTCCTCCGGCTCTTCGGCTCGGACCGCATCTCCTCCTTCATGGACAAGGTGGGCGCGGAGGAGGGCCAAGCCATCGAGAACAACTTCATCTCCCGGGCCATCGAGAACGCCCAGAGCCGTGTGGAAAAGCACAACTTCGACATACGCAAGCAGCTGCTGGAGTTCGACGATGTTCTCAACCAGCAGCGGGAAGTGGTCTACACCCGCCGCAGGGAGCTCATGCAGGTGGAGGACCTGGAGCCCTCTCTGGAGGAGATGGTTACCGACCTCCTGGACACCATGTACGAGCCCCTGGAAGACCTGGGCAAGAACGATGAGGGTCAGGAGACCCGCGAGGTACTGGCCAGCAAGCTGGACGAGGTCTTCAACCTGAGCCGGATCATGAATCTCAGGGAGGGCCTGCCCACGCGGGACGAGGCCAAGGAGGGGGTGGACCGCGTCCTTGCCGAGCTCAAGGAGAACGCCGGGCAGTACTATCAGGAAATCGTGCGCTATTTCCTCCTGGAGAACCTGGATCGCTACTGGAAGGAACACCTGCTAAACATGGATCACTTGAAAGAGGGGATCGGTCTGCGGGGATACGGACAGAAGGACCCCAAGCAGGAGTACAAGAAGGAGGGGTTCAACCTTTTCCAGGAAACCCTGTACATGATCCGGGAAAGTACCCTCAAGGCCCTGTGTCACGTCCGGCTGGAGCAGGTAGCCCGGGAGGAGCTCGAGCACGAGGACAAAAGCGACCAGTTGCAGTATTCCGGAGGCGGAGAGGAGGAATCCGGCTCCAACCAGACCTATCGGCGCACGGAGCGCAAGGTGGGCCGCAACGAGCCCTGCCCCTGCGGCAGCGGGAAGAAGTATAAGAAGTGCTGCGGCGTGAGCTAGTATCCAGGAGTTGGGAGGCAGGGCTCAGGCGGTGCAGGATCCGGAAATGCACTGATGATCCATTAAGGCCTCGGTTTCCCTGATTCTTTCAACGCTGAACCTTGAACCTTGAACGTAAGGTTCATCCGAGAAACACCATGGAGACACCCACCGGATTTTTCTTCGCCACTGCCGAGGCCGGGTTCCGGGGCAAGAAGCGGCCGGATCTGGCCTACATCGGAAGCGACCGGCCCGCATCGGCGGCCGGGGTCTTCACCAGGAACACTTTCCAGGCCGCTCCGGTGGTTGTTGCCCGGGAGCAACTGGAACATTCCGATACGGTCCGGGGTTTTCTGATCAACGTGGGGCAGGCCAACGCCTGCACCGGGGAGCAGGGCTTGGCGGACTGCCGGGAGAGCCTGCGCTATGCCGCATCCTGCCTGGGTCTGATGCCGGAGGATATCCTTCCCGCTTCCACTGGAGTTATCGGCGAAGCCATGGAGCTGGAGCGTTTCAAGCGCGGTGCGCGCGATCTGACCGCGAGCCATGCATCGACTCCGCTGGACGCGGCCCGGGCCATCACCACCACGGACACCTTTCCCAAGCTGTGCATGCGGTGCATGGAGAGCGAATCCGGCGTGATCCGGATTACCGGGCTGGCTAAGGGTGCGGGGATGATCTGCCCGGACATGGCCACCATGCTTGCCTTTGTCTGCACCGACGCGGATCTGCCTGCGGACGAGTGGCGCGGCATGCTCGCCGAAGCCGCGGACAAGAGCTTCAACCGGATCAGCGTGGACGGGGACACGAGCACCAACGACTGCCTCATGGGC
>JAIPDU010000064.1 GCA_021737525.1 Desulfohalobiaceae bacterium
ACATTGGCCCCGATCACCAGGGACAGGGAATCCTTGTTCGTGTACAGGGCCCCCACGCCGTTCATGCCCTGGGTCGCCGCTCCCAGCACCTCGATGGTCACCCCGTCGGCCTCCGGCACGTTCAGGCGCTCATTGATCGTCTCCCGGGGCAGCTCAATGACCTCCTTGACCCCCAGGGCCACGTGCTCCGGCCCGGGCTCGGGCCGGAAACCGGTCTGCACCGCCAGGGGGGAGTTGATCCCGTCCGCCAGGAGCACCACACTGGCCTCCACATCCCCCTCGGGCCGGTCCGTGCGCACTCCGCGAACCGCGCCTCCCTCGTCCCGCAAGAGGTCCGTGACCACGGTGCCGGAAACCACCAGGGCCCCCTTGTGCCGGGCTTGATTAGCGAACCAGCGGTCAAACTTGGCCCGGCCCACGCTGAAAACGTTGTTCCGCAGATCCGTCTCGAAGAGCCCGTCCCCATAGGAGAAGCTGTACCCGCCCTGATCGGCCAGGTACCAGATCCGCTGCTCCACGATGTTCCGCTCGATGGGTGGCTTTCTGTCCTCGAAGTCCGGCAGGATCCGGGCCAGGTCGTTGCCGTAGAGCACGCCGCCGGAGATATTCTTCGCTCCCGGGTACTCGCCCCGCTCCAGGACGATGGTCTCCACGCCATGGTCCGCAAGGACGCAGGCCGCGGAGATACCCGCCGGGCCGGCGCCCACAATGGCCACCTCGAATCGCTCGCTCATAAACTCGCAGATCCTTTTCCCGCTTGGGGCGTCTGAAATGGAAAGACTCGCATGAACCGCAGCCTAGCTCCGCATCCTTTCCCTCATCTGCTTGATCATCTCCGGAATGACCCGTGCATAGTCCCCGATGATGCCCACGTCCGCTATCTGGAGGATGGCCGCCTCCGGATCCGTGTTCACGGCCACGATCTTCTCCGATCCCTGGATCGCCACCCGGTGCTGGATCGCCCCGGACACGCCCACCCCGATGTAGAGCTTGGGCGCCACCGTTTTACCGGTCTGGCCCACCTGCCGTTCATAGGGCAGGATCCCGGATTCGGCCACTGGACGGGAACAGGCCACGGCACCGCCCAGGAGATCGGCCAGCTCCTGCAGCAGGGGCAGGGACTGCTCGTCGCAGGCGCCCTTTCCGGCGACCACGAGGACGGGATACTGGCTGATGTCCACCTCCTCCGCGGAAACCTCGCTCACCGACTCCACAACCCGGGGAAGCCCCTGCAAGGTGAATTCCCACTCCTGCTCCCGGATGGCACCTTCCCGCTCCGGATCCCTGTCTCCTGCCTGCATCACCCGGGGCCGGACCGTGCTCATCTGGGGACGGTAATTCTCGCAGTAGATCGTGGCCATGATGTTGCCCCCGAATGTGGGGCGGGTCATGAGCAGGAGCCCGGAGTCCTCGTCAATGGAAAGCTCGGTGCAGTCCGCTGTCAGGCCCGTATTGAGCCTGGTGGCCACGATCCCGGCCAAATCCCTGCCCTGATGGGTGGCCCCCATCAAGAGGACCTCGGGACGCACCCGATCCACGAGTTGGGTCAGGGCCTCGCCGTACGAGGCGGAGAAATACTGGCTCAACCCGGGGTGCTCCAGGAGATGCACCTCGTCGCACCCCCAGGCCACCGCTTCCCGGGCGATCTCGCGGCAGTCGGAGCCAAGCAAGAAGCCGATCACCTTGGTTTGCCGCACCTCGGCCAGCTCCCGGGCCTTGCCCACGAGCTCCCAGGCCACGTCGCCGCCCTTGTCCCCGTCGAGCTCGATGAACACGGCCATGCCCTCGTAACCGGAAACAGCCTCCTCCGCCTTCTCCTTCTCCTTCTCCTTCCTTTTCGCCCCCACCTTGCCCTTTGCCTTGGCTTTCTGAAAGGAGACAGCCCCCACCGGACAGACGTCGGCACACTTCCCGCATCCGACGCACAGCTCCGGATCGATCTCCGCAACACCCTCCTCATTCAGCTCGATGGCCCCGACAGGACACTCGGCCACGCATATCTGGCAGCCAATACACTGGTCCGGGAGGATCTCCGCGACTTCGATCCCTTTGGAATTCTTGGGCATACCCGTGCAGCTCCCCTAGTGCTTGAGCAGTTTTTCCGCAAAATCCTCGTCCCGGAACAGGGCCTCCAGGGCCTCGGACACGGCCCGGGAGGAATCCTCTCCTGCCTGGAACTGGGGACCGGGCTCCTTGGGTTGGGGGGAAAATATGGCCTGAACCCAGGTGGGCGAGCCCTTCAGGCCCAGAAGCTCCCTGTCCGCTCCCATGCTGTCCGCGTCCCAGACAGGAATCTCCGCCTGAAGGGATCGGATGAGGCTCGGGAGGGAACAGCGCCTGGGAGTGGCAAGCTCCAGCTCCGCGGTGAGAAGAGCCGGGAGACCGGCCCGGAGACGCTCGAATCCGTCCCGCAGCTTCCGCTTGATCTGGATGGTTCGCGCCTTCGGATCGACCCAGTCCACTTCCTGGCAATAGGTCAGCTGGCTGCAGCCCATCCGCGTGGCAACTCCCGGTCCGGTCTGGGCGGTGTCGCCGTCGATGGCCTGTTTGCCGCACAGGACCAGGTCCACCGCCTGCTGTCCATCCAGCTTTTGGACCGCCTTGAACAGGGTGTAGCTGGTGGCCAGGGTGTCAGCCCCGGCGAAGGCCCGATCGGAGAGGAGATAGACCTGGTCCGCTCCCAGGGCCAGGGCGTCGCGCAGGATGGCCTCGGCCTGCGGCGGGCCCATGGTGACGGCGCTGACCATTCCTCCGTGCTGCTCGCGCAATCTGACCGCCTGCTCCACTGCGACCATGTCGTAGGGATTGAGGATGGACTCCACACCCGCCCTGATCAGGGTGTTCGTTTCCGGATCGATTCTCACTTCCGCAGTGTCGGGCACCTGTTTCAGCAAACAGACAATGTGCATACCTCGCCTCGATGTCTCTCGATGAATTCGCAGGAATAGGCTTGTGGGGCGGCTGCAGCAACTATAATCCAGGCCGGAATCGTGCTACAGATTGGAAATCACCACACGGATCTTCCTGTGGCCCAGCTTTTTGCAGGCGCGCCACCGCTTTTCGCCGTCCTCGATGAAGAACACCCACCCGCCGAAGCGGACCCGAATGGGCTCCTGTTGCCCCATCCGCCGAAGGCTCTCGCAGAGCTGCTCCAGATCCTCCTCCAGGCACAGGCAGCGCCGGTTCGGACTGATGGCGTCCAAAAACAAATGGCATGTTTTTTCGGACATGGGACCTCCTCGGCGTCAATGCCGGCACAGAAGCCGGACACCGGGCCTCGGCCAAAAGATATTTGGATATTTGATCCCTATTGTAGCACTGAAACAAGGACGGGGAAAGGAGATAGTGGCAAGGGGAAGGAAGGACCGGCGCTCCCTCCCCGGTGTCTTTACCAAGGGGAGGAAGCGCCGCGCCGTGTGCGGGAAGTCCTAATAAGACCGAAAGCTAACTGCTCTTGTGCCTGCCGTGACAGTCGTTGCGAAGCTGGACCAATTGATTGTGGTGCTCCTTCATGGACTTGATGTCCTCCTCCTCGAAAGCCATGCGCAGATTCTCGCAAAGCTGGAGGAACTCCTCGTAATATTCATCTCCGTACCCGCTAAAGGAGGTCATGGTCTTGGAATCGGTGAGAAAGACGTACACGATCTCCCGCGAGGGCAAATAGTCCTCCTGCAGGCTGTGGGCCATCTCCTCGAAGTAGGCCTCCATCCGCTTCTTGAGCTTCTTGTAGTTCAGATCCTCGTCCTCGGTCTCCTCCTGATCCTCGGAAATGATCTTCACTTCCAGATGGTAGGCTTCAGGCTTCTTTTTCAGGCTGGCCTTGATCTTGCGGTAGTTGCGCAAGGGAATATCGTATTCCGGTACGAATTCCTTGTCCTCCCTTATGCTTTCGGCCAATTTGAAAAAAAAGTCCGCCGCCTCCTCCTGATCCACATTCAGATGGGTCTTGTTCTTCCGGGTCATAGCCCCTCCGCTCTCCGTAATTGGACATCCATATCCCACTGGAAAGGTCGCTTCTCCTTTATCACATTTGCTCCAAGGAATAAAGAGAGACGGCAATCAACTCCTTCGTATCGGCCTCTGACAAAAAGCACGCAGCTGCTCTCACGGTCCCGCGATATCAGCGCACTGGCTTCCCGCGCGACGGATCACTCACTCTGCTCCTCAGTTGTGCCCCCGGATTCCGGTTCCCGGGTCTCGGCCTGCTCGGAGAGCTTCTGCAGGGTATCGCGCAGCTTGCGCATCTTGCGCGATGCCTCCTCGAACTGCATCTGCTGCTGCAGATTCAGGTAACTCTCGAAGGCCTGGTTGGCCTGCTTTATGAGCTCTTGCACCGTGGCCATTTCCGCTCCGGTTTCCCGAGCGGCTTCCTCGACCATCTCCTCGGGCTCGACGTCCTCGGAGTACAGTCCTTCCAGCGCCTTTTCGAAGGTCGTGGCATAGCTCATATTCTCTCCCTGCATGACCACCACCATGCGCAGTTCCGGAAAGGCGGAGCTTTCCGCCTCGATGTAGATCGGCTCCACATAGAGCAGGGTGTCGTCCACGGGAATGGCCAGCACATTACCCCGGATAACTCTGGAGCCGCGCTGGTCCCACAGGGCCAGCCTCTCCGAGAGGTAGCTGTTCTGGTCGATCTTGGCCTCCACCTGCTGCGGTCCCAGGACGCGCTTGTCCTTGGGGAACTGATAGGCCAGGAGCCGTCCGTAGTTCTCCCCGTCGCACATGCCCGCGAGCCAGCCGATGAGCACCTGCCGGTTCTTGGGGGTAAAGGGGAGCATGCTGATGAACTCGGCCTCGTCGGACTGCGGCCGCTCCCACATCACGTAGTACGGCTCCACGGGCTGGCCCCGGCCGTAGTACTTCTCCGTGGCGCGGACCCACAGGTCCTCCTGGTTGTAGAATACGTCCGGGTCGGTCATGTGATACTTGGAATAGACCATCCCCTGCAGCAGGAGCAGATCCGAGGGATAGCGCACATGGCTTTCCAGCTCCTCGGGCATCTTGTCCCTGCTGGTAAACAGGTCCGGATAAATGTTCCGCCACACCCGGAGCAGGGGATCCTCCTCATCGAAGACGTAGAAGTCCGTATCCCCGTTGTAGGCGTTGACCGCCACCTTCACCGAATTGCGGATGTAGTTGGGACCTTCAAGATAATCGGTTTCCTGGGGCAGGAAGATCTGTCCGGGCCTGCTTGTTGCTCCGGGCTGCCGCGCGGCCCTGCGGGTGGAGAACACCTCGCTGTAGGGATAGCGGTCCGTGGTGGTGTAGGCATTCACGATCCAGTAGAGCTTGCCGTCCGCCAGGACGATGTAGGGATCGGGTTCATACTGCAGGAATGGGGCCAGCTTGTTCAACCGATCCAGGACCTGGCGGTCGAACATGATCCGGGTGCCCTCTTTCGGATACCCGGAAAAGAACAGGGTGGTGCCGTCGAACTTCCATCCGTAGAGGAACTTGCGCCACAGGCTGCCCATTCCCACGCCGCCGTCACCCTGATAGCGGACGTTTACATTCTCCTCCCCCTTGGGGTAGTCGAACTCCTTTTCCTCGCTATTGACCACCACGTGGGTGTCCGTGTTCTCCCCGTAGTAGATCTCGGGCCGCTCCACATTGAGAGCGGGATGCGTGCTTTGGGGCGGGATGTCCTTGATCAGGAACTCCGGCTGGCCCTGCTCGGTGAACTCGCTCACATTGTTCATGACAATGCCGTAGCCGTGGGTGTACTTGAAGCGCCTATTGACGAAGGTTTTGCTCTGCTCTGGGAGGTTGTCCTGATTCATTTCCCTCGCGGCAACCATGACCTGCCGGTACTGGTCCCCGTATCGATAGCGGTCGATGTCCAGATCGTTGAAGTCGTAGTAGAGCCTAAGCTCCTGGAACTGCTTGTAGACCTGCCCCAGGGCCCGCCAGTCCCAGAGGCGGATATTGTTGAAGATCTCCTCGTTGTCTTCAACCAATTGCCTGTCGAAACGCTCCTCTGCCGGGAATTGTCGTCCCTCGGACTTCTCCAGGTTGAATCCCTGGCGGGTGAACTCGATATTGTTCTGGATATAGGGGCGCTCAAAGGTGATCTCGTTGGGCTCCACCCGAAGCTGCTGGAATGCCGTGGGCAGGATCCCGACCAGCGAGACCCAGACCACGATTAGCAGGACGGCCACTGCCCCCAGCCCCAGAAGATGGGGATCCACGCCCTGAACCGGAACCCGCCGCATCAGTCCCTGGAGCCTGTTCCGCGCCGCGGGGATCAGCAGGACTGCGGCCAGGATAAGGCACAACAGGGCTATCAGGGTGTACACGGGCATCCGGATGTTCACGTCCGTCCACCCCGCTCCGGTGACCACCCCGGTGCTGGAAAACATGAACTCATACCGGTCCAGATAGGTGCTCACCCCGATGAGCACGAGCAGGGCCGCGGCGCAGAGATACACCGGGCCCACCGGGAGGGCGGCGGTAAGCGGACGGGCCGTGCGACCCGTACGCAGGAGCTCCTCCAGACCGCCCCCGCGGGAGGAATCGATCCAGATCGCCCCGGCCACGGCCAGGGTGAAGAGCACCAGGAGCACGAACAGGGAGATCAGGCTGTTGTAGAAGGGAAGATCGAAGATATAGAAGCCCGTATCCTTGGCGAAAATGGGATCGCTCACCTGGGTGGTGACGCTGTTGGCATAGATCCAGATGGTGCGCCAGGCGTTCAGACCCCACAAAATACCGATCGCGCCTCCCCCCAACTGGGCCAGTTTCCGGGCGCTGACCCATGTCCGGGGATAGCTCCGAGAGAGCAGCCATACCGCGGCCCAGCCAACGATGCCACCGAGAAGGGTATAGCCGATCAGCGCCTCGATACGGGTAACGAAGCGTTCGCTGTAGCCCAGAGCGTCGTACCAAAGGTATTCGCCCCAGAACTCAAGGAAGGCAAAGAAAGCCACCGTGGCCAGTCCCAGAATGACCCCGGCCAGGACGCGACCGCGTTGATTCCGCTTGACCCCGGACAGAGTCAGCATAAACGCTGCGAACAACAACAGGAGAAGCAAGACAACATACATGAACAGACTCCCGGATCAACTAATGCATGATTTGCACGATTATTGGTTTCCAATACTATCCATGCCCGGACGAGCCGGGCTCGAATCGAATTTTCCCGCTTCCGTTGCGCGCGCCTCGAAGCGGAGCGAGGCATTGTACGGCACACAGGCTCCGCGCTCGACGACCGGAGCCTGTTTTTGCGTTCACCTCTGTTCGAGGCGAGCAGTATTTTTTCAAGGGCACGCGCTTATGCTTCAAGCAGGGCGTCCGGATGAGACTCTCACCGCATCCGAGCCTATACACCCGTCTGGTAACACATGGCATGGATAGCGACAACTCCCCGAATTCGCGCCAAAATCAATCGAAGAACTCTGAGCACCATTGCTGCAGCTGGGGCATGTTCTTCACCTCCTCCCAGGAAACAAGCCTCGGCGAATCCCCCTCCAGCTCTGTCATGTGGAAAGTACCGTTGTGCTTAACCAGGACGTAGCCCTGGAACTTTGTATAAATAACATTCTCCACAGCCCCTGACTCCTCGTCCTCGCCGAACAGGGGAGCAAACAGCCGCTTTTTCTCGCGCACCATCTCCTCGTCCATCCTGGAAAAATCCATTTCATGGCTGGAAACTTTTGTCGACCCGGACCCCCTGTGATCCTTTTGCTCAGGGCTCATACCGCCCACCTCCTTAATTTATGGTCATCTGGGCTGAACAGCTCGCATTTATCCCATTAGGTATAGTACCCCATAAGAGATGGTGGCGCAAGAACAAGGCCCTGCCAAGACGCACGTATCCCTTCACGGGGCATTTTTTCACTTGAAACCTCCGGTTCCGGATTTTCTAACGCTCGTCACGCGGGGGCATCCCTGCCCCCACCCGACTCTCATTTGTTGGGGATTTCCCTGGTATTGCCGAGATCGGTTACCATAAGCTATTTCCCTTATTGTGAGCTTTGTCACGGTCGGGCTTCCCCCACGTGACGAGCGAAGAAAATCGACGGAACCTCCGCTGGGTCAGTTCAAAAATACCCCGTGAAGGGATACAGACGCACAGAAAATACTCCAATGGGAGGTCCGCTGGGGAATGTGACACCTTGTCACCCTGCTGCAGATACTACCACAGCCTGGAGCAGAGCAAAATGCCCCCCAAAGGAATCTCCGACAGCTGCCCCATGGAACATGGTGCTGCTTTACCAGAGGCCAATCGATTCAGGGGGAAGGAACAAGAGGAAAGGGGCAACAAGAGGGAAGGGACATAACAAAGAAGGCCCGGATCGGT
>JAIPDU010000065.1 GCA_021737525.1 Desulfohalobiaceae bacterium
GAACGGGGAACGGAACAAGGCAAGGACTGATAATATGTGCGGCATCATCGGATACGCCGGCCATCGGCCAGCGGTCACCGTCATCCTGGAGGGCCTGAAACGGCTGGAGTACAGGGGGTACGATTCCGCCGGCATGGCCCTGATCCAGAACAAAGAGCTCAACGTGGTCCGGGCCAAGGGCAAGATCCGGGAGCTGGAGGACAAGCTCGCCTTCCAGGATCCCTATCACGCCACCACGGGTATCGGGCACACCCGCTGGGCCACCCACGGCCTGCCCTCGGAGGAGAACGCCCATCCCCATCCGGACCAGGAGCAGAAGCTCGCCCTGGTGCACAACGGGATCATCGAAAACCACGCCCGGCTCAAGCGCGAGCTGCAGCAGCTCGGCTGCAGCTTCCGCTCCGAGACGGACACGGAAGTCCTGTCCCACCTCATCAGCCAGGAGCTGAAGCAGCAGGGAAGCGTTCCCCGGGCCATGAGCACCGCCCTGCAAAGGGTGGAGGGCTCCTACGCCGTGGCCCTGATCAGTCTCAACGGCGAAGGACGGATCTGGGCCGCGAGACACTCCAGTCCCCTCATTCTGGGACTGGGACAGGGAGAGAATTTCGTTGCCTCGGACATCCCGGCCTTTCTGCCCTACACCCGGGAGGTGGTCTTTCTGGAGGACAACGAGATCGTGCAGATCACCCCCTCCTCCTGGCAGGTCCTGGACGGCTCCAGCCTGGAACACCGGGACAAGGAACAGGTCCACATCTCCTGGGACGTCCAGTCCGCTCAGAAATCCGGGTACCGCCACTTCATGCTCAAGGAAATCATGGAGCAGCCCCGGGTGATCCGGGACTGCCTGGCCGGACGCACCGACTCCTCCCGGGCGACAACGCTTTTGCCGGAGCTGGATCACCTGCCCCTGCCGCGCAGGCTGCACATCGTCGCCTGCGGGACCTCCTACCACGCAGGGCTCTGGGCCCGGAACATCTTCCAGGACTGGGCCGGGATCCCGGTGGAGGTGGAAATCGCCTCCGAGTTCCGCTACAACCGCCGGATCATCCAGGAAGGGGACCTGATTCTGGCCGTGAGCCAGTCCGGGGAGACCGCGGACACCCTTGCCGGGCTGCGCCAGGCCAGACAGCTGGGACACCGGGTCCTGGGCCTGTGCAACGTCCTGGGCTCCTCCATCGCCAGGGAGGCTGACGGGGTGGTCTACACCCAGGCCGGGCCTGAGATCAGCGTGGCCTCCACCAAGGCCATGTGCAGCCAGATGACGGCCATGCTGCTTTTGGCCCTGCACTGGGGGCGCATGGGGGGCTTTCTGGATGAGCCAGCCCGCCGCGGCATCCTTCGCGAGCTGGAAGAGCTCCCCGCCATACTGGAGGCGGAGCTGGAGGGGATGCAGCAAACAGCCCAGAGACTGGCCCGGAAATATGCCTGGTGCCGCAGCTGCTTCTTCCTGGGCAGGGGGGACCACTTCGCCCTGGCCCTGGAGGGTGCGCTCAAGCTCAAGGAGATCTCCTACATCCACGCCGAGGGCTATGCCGCGGGGGAAATGAAGCACGGACCCATCGCCCTGGTGGACCCGGAGTTTCCCACCTTTGCCCTCGCTCCGGGCAACGCGCTGCAGTCCAAACTGCTCAGCAACCTCCAGGAGGTGCGCACCAGGGGCGGACCCGTGGTCTGCCTGGCCCCGCCCGGGCTGGACCAGGACGTGGACGATATCTGGGAGATCCCCGCCATCCAGGCTCCTCTGAACGGATTCCTCTTCTTGAGCGCCATGCAGCTCTTCGCCTACGAAATGGCCGTCTATCTGGGCAAGGATGTGGATCAGCCCAGGAATCTCGCCAAGAGCGTAACCGTGGAATAGGGACCCTATGCGCCATTTTCGGCTCCTTGTCTGCCTGACCCTCGTCGCCGCCTGCCTCGGCTCCGCGCTTCCCGCTCGCGGCTCGCCGGCCTCCGCCTTCCAGAAGGGCTGGCGCGAGTTCCACGCACTGCGCAAGGACGAGGACCGTGCCCAGTACCGCTCCAGCTGGCTCGAGGTCAAAAGCCGCTTCCAGGAGGCGTACAGGCAGAATCCCGACGGATCCTACGCTCCGAAGTCCCTGTACTATTTGGGCCGCACCTTCCAGGAGCTGGGCAAGCACTCCTACCTGGAAAAGGACTACCGCAAGGCGATCGATTACTTCCGGAAGCAGCTGAACCGCTTTCCGGAGCACGACTGGTCCGACGACGCCAAGCTCTACATGGCCAGGATCCGGCTGAACCACCTGCAAGAACAGGACGCGGCCTACCTGGATCTTGTGGACCTCTTGAACAAATACCCGGACGGGGACATGAGGGACGAGGCCAAGGAGCTCCTGAGCAGGATCGACGAAGAATACAAGGACCGCCGGGAAGGGCGAGGCTCGGAGGGGAGTGCCTCTTCAGGTCAAGCCCTGCGACGAATGACCAAGCTCCAGGACATCCGCCACTGGAGCAGCGAGGAGTACACCCGGGTGGTGCTGGATCTCGAGGAGCAGACCCAGCACAACGACTTCCTGCTCAAAAACAACCCGGAACAGAACAAGCCCTACCGACTGGTCATCGACCTCACCGAAACCTGGATTCCGGACAATATGGACAGCCCGCTCCGGATCGAGGACGGGCTGCTGCAGAAGGTGCGGATCGGCCAGCACCGCAAGTCCATCAGCCGCATTGTTCTCGATCTCCAGGACCTGGAGGACTATCGCGTCTTCTCCCTGCAGAATCCATACCGGGTGGTCGTGGACGTCTACGGCGACAAGTCCGGGGAGCAGGCGGCCCGGGAGCAGGCGACAAAGCTTCCCCTGCAGCTCCAAAAGGAGGATGTCCGCGGCAACCTGGTGGAACAACTGGGCCTGGGCGTGGAGACGGTCATGCTGGATCCCGGCCACGGCGGCAAAATGCCCGGCGCGGTGGTGAACGGGGTCCTGGAGAAGGACGTCAACCTGCGTTTCGCCAAGATCCTGGGCAAAACACTCAAGGAGCAGGGATTCAAGATCCTCTACACCCGGACCAGGGACAGGCATGTGCCCCTGGAGGAGCGAACCGCCCTGGCCAACTCCAAAAAGGCGGACCTCTTCATCTCCATTCACTGCAACGCGAATGATAACACCAGCGTGCGCGGCCTGGAGATCTACAACCTCAATCTGGCCACCTCCGAGGACGCGGCGGAAGTGGCTGCCCGGGAAAACTCGGTCTCGCAGAAAAAAATCAGCGACCTGGAGGTCATCCTCACCGACCTCATGCTCAAGTCCAAGATCCGGGAGTCCTCGAACCTGGCCCAGGACGTGCTCCAAGAGGCCACCCAGTACGGGGAGCAGTTCTACGATCTGGACCGCTGCGAAACGCGCCAGGCACCCTTCTACGTGCTCATGGGAGCCAAGATGCCCGCCATCCTGGTCGAGGCCGGCTATCTGACCAATCCCACGGAACGCAGCCGCCTGCAGAAATACTCCTACCTCAAGAGGATCTCCTGGGGGATAACTCAGGGGATCCTGGCCTACAAGGAGGAGATCTCCCGCCAGGCCAGGCGGGATTGATCAGCCCTTGAAGAAGAGATACCCCGCCAGGGCCAGGAGAACGCAGGCAAAGCCCCGCTTGAAGCCGCCGGTGGACACTCCCTCCAGGAGCCTGGCGCCGATCTGGGCTCCGGCGACGCCGCCGAGCCCCAAAAGCAGCCCGGCCCGCAGGTCCACGTTGGCCAGCTTGTTGTGGGCGAGCAGGGCGGACAGGGAAATAACCAGGATGGCCGCGAAGGACGTCCCCACTGCCTTCTGGGCAGTGTATCCCCAGAGCAGCAGAAGGGGGACCATGAGGAAGCCGCCCCCCAGACCGGTAAAGGAAGCCGCCAGACCCACCACGACCCCGAAGGCGAGAAGCTGAGCGCTTGCAAGCATTTTTCCCTCCTTGCTTGTCCCTTGGTCTTTTTTAACCGCCAAGATGCCCCTGTGAAATGCCGGCGAAGCCGGCCCTGCGAAGCAGGATTTCACAGGGGCGCCTTGGCGGTTTCCTTGAATCTCATGAGAACAAACTCAGCCTGGCCCCGTCGGATTCTCCCCTTGACTGAGCCGCAAAAATCACCATGAATAATACACGTACCGCGCGCAAGCCTGAAGCCCTTTCGGGGTGCCGGAAGGCATCGGGGGCTCGGTTCTTTGGGCCCGGCTTGAACGCGGTATTTCGAGAACCCGGAACAACGGAGGTGATGGGATGATCCTGCACGAATTCCACTGCAAGCAGTGCGACAAACAGTTCGAGGAAATGGTTTCCAGCAACCAGGAAACTCCCCGCTGCCCCTCCTGCGGCAGCCAGGAGGTCAAGCGCCTGCTCTGCGCGGTGAAGCGCACCGGCGGCAACGCGGACCCGGATGCCTTGGGCAATGCCTGCGGGCCCGTGGGAGGCTTTTCCTGAGCCAGCTAGTCGGGTCCCGGGAGGACCCGCATTTCTGGCAAAAGGGAAAAAGTGTTAAGGCATGAAAACGGGAAAACGGATAACCCGAAAAACCAGTATAGATGGCGAGGACCAGTGAACCCTGAACGGGGAACCCTGAACGGGGAACGCAGAACGGGGAACGGGGAACGCCGAACAGGGAACGGGGAACGAAAGACACATGAGCAACCTGCTCGACTCCTCCTACGACCAGCTCCAGCAATGGGTGCGGGACCAGGGTTGGAAACCCTTCCGGTCCAAGCAGATCTGGCAGTGGATCTGGCAGAAGGGATGCACCGACTTCAACCGGATGAGCGACCTGAACAAACAGATCCGCTCCCGGCTGCAGGAGGCCTTTGCTCTGGAGCACCCGGAAATCCACACCGTTCGCGCGAGCAGCGACGGAACGATCAAGTTCCTGCTCCGGGTGGGCTGGGGCGACCTGATCGAGACCGTGCTCATTCCGGAAGGGGATCACTACACCCAGTGCCTGTCCTCCCAAGTGGGCTGCCCCCTGGCCTGCACCTTCTGCAGCACCGGACGGATGGGCTTTTCCCGCAACCTCTCCTCCGGGGAGATCCTGGGCCAGGTCCTGGTTGCCCGGGACTATCTGGCCCGCCGGGGAGACCCTGTCCCCTTGCGCAACCTCGTGTTCATGGGCATGGGAGAGCCCCTGCTCAACTGGCCCCAGGTGGAAAAAGCCCTGCGCATCATCCGGGACGATGCCGGGCTCGGCTTCTCCCACAGGCGCACCACCCTGTCCACCGTGGGCGTGCCAGCCCCCCTGCGCCACTTCGCCGAAAGCGGCCTGGGGTCGCTGGCGGTCTCCCTGCACGCCCCGACCCAGGAGCTGCGCTCCGAGCTCATGCCCAGGGCCGCCTCCCTGGTTTCCCTGGACAAGCTGATCCGGGTCCTGGAGGAGCTGCCCCTCAAGCCCAGGCAGCGGATCACCCTGGAATACGCCCTCATCGGCGGGGTCAACGACGACTTGAAGCACGCCAGGCAGCTGAATAAAATCATTTCCTCCCTGCGCTGCAAGGTCAATCTCATCGCCTTCAACCCGGACGAGGCCATTCCCTATCAGGCCCCGGACAGGGACAGCGTCCTGCGCTTCGAAGAGTTCCTGCGGAGCAAGGACAAGACCGTATTCCTGCGCAAGAGCAAGGGGCTGGACATAGATGCCGCCTGCGGTCAGCTGAGGAACAAGGAAGAAGCTCCCGGGATATGAAGGATCCCGCCGACAGACGCTTTACAAGCCACGCGTTCTCGGTCTAGGCTACTGTTTTGCCCTGCCTGACAAGCACTTTTTCAAAAGCTGTTAGAGCGGCGCAACTGCCCATGCCCAGGAGATTGCTTATGCTCGCACCCGATTTCGACAAGACCGGCGGCCTGGTCCCGGCCATTGTCCAGGACGCCGAAAGCAAGGAAGTCCTCATGCTGGCCTATATGGACAGGCAGGCCTGGGAAAAAACCAACAGCACCGGCGTGGCCCATTTCTACAGCCGCAGCCGGGACAAGATCTGGCAAAAGGGCGAATCCTCCGGGAACGTGCAGCAGGTGGAAGCGGTGCGCCTGGACTGCGACGCGGACACCGTTCTGCTCCAGGTGCGGCAGGTAGGCGGAGCGGCCTGCCACACCGGATACCGCAGCTGTTTCCACCGCGAGATCACCCCGGAAGGAACCACGATCTGCTCCGAAAAAATCTTCGATCCCAAGGAGGTCTACAGCTAAATGGCGCGAGGAAAGCCCTTGAGACTCGGCATACCCAAAGGATCCCTGGAGGAATCCACCATCAAGCTCTTCGCCAATTCCGGCTGGAAGATCCGCCTGCACCACCGCAACTACTTCCCGGACATCGACGATCCGGATGTGGAGTGCACCATGTGCCGGGCCCAGGAAATGCCCGTCTACATCGAGGACGGCACCCTGGACGTGGGCCTGACCGGCAAGGACTGGATCCTGGAGAACGAAGCCGAGGTGGACAAGGTCTGCGAACTGGTCTACTCCAAGACGAGCAATCGGCCGGCTCGCTGGGTCCTGGCGGTTGCCAGCGACTCCCCCTTCAAGCGGCCCGAGGACCTGCGGGGCAAGAAGATCGCCACCGAGCTGGAGAACTACACCCGGAAGTACTTCCAGGAAGCGGACATTCCGGTGGAAGTGGAGTTCTCCTGGGGCGCCACCGAGGCCAAGGTGGCCTCCGGGCTGGCGGACGCCATAGTGGAGGTAACGGAAACCGGTACCACCATCCGGGCCCACGGGCTACGAATTATCGCCGAGCTGATGCAGACCTCCACCCAGCTCATCGCTAACAAGCAGGCCATGCGGGACGAGTGGAAGCGGGCCAAGATCGATCAGATGAGCACGCTCCTGCAGGGCGCGCTCCGGGCGGAGCGCCTGGTGGGCCTGAAGATGAACATTCGCCGGGACGATCTCCAGGAGGTCATGGCCATGCTGCCCAGCCTCACCTCCCCCACCGTGGCGGACCTCTACCAGGAGGGCTGGCTCTCGGTGGAAATCGTGGTCGAGGAGTCCATTGTCCGGGATCTTATCCCCAGGCTCCGTTCCAGCGGGGTGGAAGGGATTATCGAATACCCCCTGAACAAGGTCATTTAGCTGCCTGTTGAAAAAGTCCAGCAACACAACCCGGTGCTGAATCATGAACATGCGCAAGCTGCTCCACCTGCTCGCTGTCGCCGCCCTGTCCCTGTCCATCCTGGGCTGCGCCGCGACATCGCCCCAAATATCCGATCAGACCCAGGCCAGAATCGAGCTGGCCAACTCCCACCTGCAGAACGGAGAGCCCAGACGCAGCCTCAAGGAGCTGCTGCCCCTCCGCGACCGCGCAAATGACGTCCCGGAATACCACTTCCTGCTGGGCATGACCTATCTCCAGCTCGAGGGCAAGATCCAGAAGGCAATTGACGAGCTGAAACGCGCGACCGAGCTCGCGCCGCAACTGGGCATGGCCTGGAACAACCTGGGCAGGGCCTACATCGCGGCGGATCGGCTGGACAAGGCGGAAGAGGTCCTGAAGAGGGCCCTGTCCATCTCCACCTATCTGACCCCGGAATACGCCGCGTACAACCTGGGACGGCTCTACAGAGAACAGAAGCGGCCGCAAGAGGCCATCCAATACGTGAACAAGGCCCTGCGGGAGAACTGGCGCTATCTGCCCGCCTACTTCCTCCTGTCCCGGCTCTACACGGAGCAGGGTCAGCCGGAGCAGGCCAAGAACATCCTGGAAAGGGGCGTGGAAGCCTTCCCGGACAACCAGCGGCTCTGGCTGCAGTACGGCAAGATCCAGCTCCGGCTGGGAGACCAGGAGCAGGCCGCACAGTCTTTTCAAAGGGTGCTCGACATTGCCCCGGACTCAGATCCGGCCCAAGTGGCCCGAGATTACCTGGATCTCCACGGAGCCTCATAGCGCTTCCGCCTCCCCGGATAACGCCCCGCGAGTCCTGGGAATCAATCCCTGGGTCTACGACTTTGCCGCGTACAACCTCTGGTCCCGTCCCCTGGGGCTTATCTCCACCCTTCAGGCACTTGCGCGCAGCGGCTGCGAGGTGGCCCTGTTGGACTGCATGGATCGCACCTGGCGGGACATGGACTGGCCGGCCCGGGAAAGATACGGCTGCGGTCGCTATCCCCGAACCGAGATCCCCCCGCCGGACGGTCTTCGCCACATCCCCAGGCGCTTCTGCCGCTACGGCCTGCCCTATGAGGCAGTCTCCGAGGCCCTGGCCCGCCTGGATCCCCCTCCGGACCTGGTGCTCATCACCTCGATCATGA
>JAIPDU010000066.1 GCA_021737525.1 Desulfohalobiaceae bacterium
CCAGGAGCAGAGCATCCGGAACTTCTTCATCCAGAGCACCACCTACCTGCTCAACTTCCAGCAGTTCAAGGACATCGACCCGGATTCGGTGCAGAGGCTCGTGGTCTGCGACACCCGCCAGCGCTCCAGGCTGCCGCACGTGGCTCCCCTTTTGGAGCGCGAGGCGAGCCTGGAGATCCACGTCTTTGATCATCATCCGGACACAGAGGAGGATCTGGCTGCCACGTATCAGGTGGTGCGGCTCTGGGGCTCCACCGTGGCCGTCCTGGTCCGGGAGCTGCAGCGGCACGGTCTGGAGCCTGACGCGGACCGGGCCACGCTCATGGGGCTGGGGCTTTACGAGGACACAGGGAGCTTCACCTTCGACTCCACCACGGTCCAGGACCTGGAGGCAGCGGCCTGGCTCCGCGGCAGGGGCATGGACGTCAGCGTGATCTCCGACTTCCTGAGCAAGGAGATCAGCTCCGAGCAGGTGGGGATCCTGAACAGCCTGCTCAACTCGAGCACCATCCACAATTTCGACGGGGTCGAGGTCTGCTTCGCCCGCGTCTCCGTGGATCGCTACGTCCGGGACTTCGCCCTGCTGGTGCACAAGATGATGGAAATCGAGCAGCACAAGACCGTCTTCGCCCTGGCCCTGATGCAGGACCGCGTACATATAGCCGCCCGCAGCCGCGATCCCTACGTGGACGTGGGCACCATCTGCACCTCCCTGGGCGGCGGGGGGCATCCCTACGCCGCCTCCGCCACGGTCAAGGACAAGACCCCGGCCCAGATCGAGGACGAAATCTTCGGTCTGCTCTATTCCCACATCCATCCCCAGCTCCGGGTCCGGTCCCTCATGTCCAGCCCGCCGGTCTCCGTGAGCAGCACCCAGGATATCGACACCGCCTGCACGGTCATGACCCGTTTCGGGCTCAAGGCCGTGCCGGTACTGGACCCGGAAACCGGCGAGTGTCAGGGAATCCTGGAGCACCAGCTGGCCAGCCGGGCCAGCTCCCACGGCCTGGGCCGGTTCGAGATCCAGGAGTACATGCGACGCAACGTCACCGCGCTCTCCCCCGAGGACAGCCTCTACCGGGTAGTGGAAATCGTTATCGAGCAGGGACAGCGCCTGGTCCCGGTCCTGGAGCAGGGCCGCCTCGTCGGGGTGGTCACCCGGACCGACCTGATCAACTGGCTGGTGGAGGAACCGGCCCGAATTCCGGAGTCCATCTCCAGGCACAGGATGCAGGAGAGGAAAGTGGGCTCGCTGATGCGGAACCGGCTTCCCGGAGCCGTTTACGAGCTTCTGCAGCAGTTGGGCCGCATGGCCCGGGAGATGGGGTACACCGCTTACGCAGTGGGCGGCTTCGTCCGGGATATCATGCTGCAGCAGCCCAATCTGGACCTGGACCTGGTTGTCGAAGGAGACGGGATCGAGTTCGCCGCTCGGATCGTGCGCGCCCTGGGCGGGCGCTACCGCTCGCACAAGAAGTTCCGCACCGCGGTGGTGATCCTGCCCGACGGCCAGCGCATCGACGTGGCCACCGCACGCCTGGAATACTACGAACACCCCGCGGCCCTGCCCACGGTGGAGCTCTCCTCCATCAAGATGGACCTGGTGCGCCGGGACTTCACCATCAACGCCCTGGCCATCCAGCTCAATCCGGATCACTTCGGGGAACTGGTGGACTTCTTCGACGGCCAGAAGGACATCAAGGAGCGGGTCATCCGCGTCCTGCATTCGCTCAGCTTCGTGGAGGATCCCACCCGCATCCTGCGCGCCGTGCGCTTCGAACAGCGCTTCGCCTTCCGCATCGGCAACCAGACCGAGCGGCTGATCAAGAACGCCCTGAGCCTGAACATGTTCCATCGCCTCTCCGGCACCCGGATCTTCCAGGAGCTCATGCTCATCCTGGAGGAGAGCGACCCCCTGAGCTGCCTGCGCCGCCTGGAGGAGCTGGGTGTCCCGGAAAACATCCACCCCCTGCTGCAGATCACCGAGCGCAAGGAACAGATCCTGGAGGAGGTCGCCCGGGTCCTGGACTGGTATGCCCTGCTCTACGAGAGCACTCGCCCCGAAAGGTGGAAGGTCTTCCTGCTGGGATTCTGCGAGGGCCACAACACGGACGAGTGCCGCACCCTGCTCAAGCGGCTCCAGTTCTCCACCAAGCAGGAGGAGGGCTTCGTCCAGCTCGTGGAGGACGTGCACACGGCGCGCAAGGAGCTCATGGACTGGCAGCGCGGACAGCGGAAACAGAGCGACCTCTACTTCATCCTGGCCCGCCTGAGCATCGAGGCCGAGCTCTATGTCATGGCCACGGGCAAGACGGAGCTCATTCGCAAACAGCTCTCGCACCACCTGAGCCGGCTGAAGAACACCCGGATCGAGATCAGCGGGGAAGACCTGAAAACCATGGGCCTCACCCCGGGCCCGGCCTACTCCCGCATCCTGAACAAGATCCTGCGGGCCAAGCTGGACGGCGAGGCCACGGACCGCCAGGCCCAGCTCAACCTGGCCCTGGAGCTCATCCGCGAGGAAGAGCCGGCCAGGAGAACGGGGCAGGCCTGATCGGATTCCCGTTCCAGCTTGACCCGGTAATCCCTTATAAAGTATAGGACCGGATTAGGTGCCCTCTCCGGCCCCGACAAACAGGCAAACAAAATCGCTTGTGGCAAGCAACCTCAAAACCAGGGAGGTAAATCGCTATGTGGAAGAAGACCCTGTTCGCCTTTCTTCTGGTCCTTGTGTGCGCCTCGGTCGCCTGGGGGCAGAAGACCATCGTCTTCGCGGTGGACGCCACCTGGCCCCCCATGGAATACGTGAACCAGGACAAGGACATCGTGGGCTATTCCATCGACTACATGACAGCAGCGGGCAAGCTCGCCGGCTTCGAGCCGGTCTTCAAGAACACTCCCTGGGACGGCATTTTCGCCGGCCTGCAGGGCGGCAACTACGACGCCATCTGTTCCTCGGTGAGCATCACGGAAAAGCGGAAGGAGGCCATGGACTTCAGCGAGCCCTACTATGAGGTCCGGCAGGCACTGATCGTGCCCCGCGACTCCGACGCCGAGACCATACAGGACCTCAAGGGCAAGAAGGTGGGGGCCCAGATCGGGACCACCGGCTACTTCGCCATCAAGGAGGTCGAGGGGGTGGAGCCCGAATCCTACGACGAGATCGGCCTGGCCATGCGGGACCTGAAGAACGGCAACCTGGCCGGCGTGGTCTGCGACGACCCCGTGGCGGCAAACTACGCCAAGCAGAAAGAGGGCTTCCAGAAGAATCTGCAGATCGTAAGCATCCTGGATACGGGCCAGACGGAGCACTACGGCATCGCCGTGCAGAAGGGCAACGAGGATCTCCTGCAGCTGATCAACGAGGGAATCAGCAAGGTCAAGGAAAAGGGCCTGGAGGAAAAGTTCAAGAAGAAATGGATCAAGTAGCCTTGGGGACCATGCGCAGGACCGGGCCGGCGTGGCGGGGTGGCGCCACGCCGGCCCATCCGTGTGGATTGAGGAATCATTGCCAACCTGGACCCATTCCGCAACCCTCGACTCCATGAAGGCGTCACCATGAGCCATGCCGAGCAAAGGGCGCAGCAGTCCAATCCCCGGGACACGGAGGAGGAAACCGGCCAAAGCAAACGCATCGAGGTCACGGACAGCGCGGCGATCCCGGACAAGTCCGACAAGGGGCTCTTCACCGCCTGGCGGGTCTCCTGCTTTGGCGCCATCGGGCTCATCATCCTCTTGTGCTCGGTCAAGCCCGATCCCTACCTGGACATCCTGCTCTTCGTGCCCGACGGGGTGCTGGTCACCTTCGAGGTGACCATGCTCTCCATTGTTCTCTCACTGATCGTGGGCCTTATCACCGGATTGGGGCGCCTTTCCGGAAACGCCTTCATCAATCTGACCGCCTCCACCTACGTGGAGGTGGTGCGGGGCATCCCCCTTCTGGTACAGCTCTTTTACATCTACTACGCCATCGGGACCTTCACCCAGATCCCGCCCTTTACCGCGGCCATCATTGCCCTGACCGTGTGCTACGGGGCGTACATGGGCGAAATCTTCCGGGCCGGGATCGACTCCATCGACCCCGGTCAGACCGAAGCGGCCAGATCGCTGGGATTCAGCCGGTGGCAGACCATGTACCACGTGATCATCCCCCAGGCCATGCGCACCATCCTGCCCCCGGTGGGCAACGAATTCATCGCCCTCTTGAAGGACACCTCCCTGGTCTCCATCATCGCGGTATCCGATCTCCTGCGCCGGGGCCGGGAATTCGCCACCTCCACCTTCGACTACTTCGAGACCTTCACCCTGGTGGCCCTGATCTACCTGCTCATCACCTTGTTTCTGTCCAAGATCGTGAATATCATGGAGAACAGAGTAACCCCCTATGAATGAGAGCCAGCCCATCATCTCCATCCGCGGGGTGTACAAATTCTTCGGACGCCTCGCCGCCCTGGAGAACATCGACCTGGATGTCTATCCCCAGGAACGGATCGTGGTCATCGGGCCCAGCGGCTCGGGCAAGAGCACCCTGCTCCGGGCGGTTAACCAGCTGGAGAGCATCGACAGGGGGACCCTCCAGGTGAACGGGAGCGACGTGTCCCACCCCAAGGCGGACCTGAACAAGATCCGCATGGGCCTGGGCATGGTCTTTCAGAACTTCAACCTCTTTCCGCACAAGACGGTTCTGGAGAACCTCACCCTGGCCCCGATCAAGCTGAAGAAGATACCCAGGGAGCAGGCCGAGGAACAGGCCTATCCCCTGCTGGACAAGGTGGGGATCAGGGACAAGGCGGACAAGTACCCCTCCAAGCTCTCCGGCGGGGAAAAACAGCGGGTGGCCATCGCCAGGGCCCTGGCCATGAACCCGCAAATCATGCTCTTCGACGAGCCCACCTCCGCCCTGGATCCGGAGATGATCGGCGAGGTGCTGGACGTGATGAAGGACCTGGCCCTGGAGGGGATGACCATGCTCGTGGTCAGCCACGAAATGGGCTTCGCCCGGGAGGTTGCGGACAGGGTGGTCTTCATGGACGAGGGCCGGATCGTGGAGCGGGGCACACCGGAACACTTCTTTCAGAATCCGCAGCATCCCCGGACCCAGAAATTTCTGAGCCAGATACTGTGAGGCCATGCGCATATCAGTAATCGGCGCCGGCGAGTGCTCCGGTGAAGTCTACGACCTGGCCCGCGAGGTGGGGCGTATCCTGGTCGAGAGCGGACACACCCTGGTCTGCGGCGGTCTGGGTGGGGTCATGGAAGGCGCCAGCAAGGGGGCCTGCCTGGCCGGTGGCCGGGTCATCGGGATCCTGCCCGGATCCGACCCCCGCGAGGCCAATCCCTTTGTCACCTGCCCCGTGAGCACGGAAATGGGCATGATGCGCAACTACCTCGTGGTCCAGAACGGTGATGCAGCCATCGCCGTCTCCGGGGGGTACGGCACACTGTCCGAGATGGCCATGGCCCTGAAGCTCGGGCGCAGGGTCGTGTGCCTGGGCGGATGGACATGGATCGCCGGGGTGGAAACCGCCCAGACGCCAGAGGAAGCCGTGGACCGGGCCCAGGCCCCCTAACCGGAAAAACATCTTTTCAAAAATGAGCGGTGAAAGAGCTATGGATCGACTTTGGAGCCCGTGGCGGTTAGAATACATCCTGGGACCCAAGCCGGACGAATGCGTCTTCTGCATTCCCGATTCCGGGGAGGAGGATCGGGAGCGTCTCATCCTCTACCGCGGGGAGCGCAACTTCGTGATCATGAACCGCTATCCCTACAACAACGGGCATCTCATGATCACCCCCTACCGCCATGTCTCCGCCCTGGTCGACCTCGAGCCCGCGGAGAGCCATGAGATGATGGATCTCATGCAGCGCACGTGTTCCATCATGTGGGAGGTTTTTACTCCGGACGGCCTGAATGTGGGCCTGAATGTCGGTGAAGCCGCAGGGGCAGGCATCGAGGAGCACCTGCACTTCCACCTCTTGCCCAGATGGACCGGGGACCATTCCTTTATGGCCGTGTTCGGGGAAACCATGGTCATCCCGGAGGACCTCTACAGTGCCTACGACAGGCTCAAACCCCGATTCGATGCAATCGACAACGGGTAAAGGAGAGAGGCTATGCGCTATGTCAAGGCCTTGCTGGTCATACTGCTCTTTGTTTTCGGACTCACCTTTTTCCTGCAGAACTCGGAAATGTTCACCGCCACCCTGTCCGTTCGCTTCGAGGTACTGGACTGGGGCGGCCGCTCCGATCCCATCCCCTTGTACATGTTTCTCGTGCTCGCCTTTCTCCTGGGCGCTCTGATCAGCCTCCTCTATCTCGCCGCGGACAAGATCAAGCTGCACAGGGAGCTCAAGCGCAGAAAGTCCCGGATCAGCAGCCTGGAAAGGGAGCTTTCCTCCTTGCGCAACATGAGCCTGGACAAGGAGCAGCACCAGGAGGAGAGCCCCTGAAAGTGATTCTCTGTCAGATATTAAATAGGGGCTCGACGCCATTCGCCAGACTGCAGTGACCACCCACGGATCCGGCGCATGCCTTTTCCCCGACACCGGCGCTTCCGTCGCCAGGGAGATCGAGTTCCCGCTATCTTGCCCACAGCCGCAGACATGCACGAAGGGGACACGCTGCTATATGATCATCAGAGCCCTCCAATCCCTGGGAAGCCGTCTTCCTCTCTTTCGGAGGGAGAGGCCCAAGCAGGCCCTGATCTCCTACAGACAGGGCCGTCCCTTCCCCTACACGGACACCCAGACCGCTATCGACGAGCTCAGCCGCCTGGCCAAAAACACCCCCGAGGCTGTGGAGGTCTTTCTGGCCCTGGGCAATCTGCACCGGGCCCAGGGGGATTTCGAGCGGGCCATCCGGGTTCGCAAGACCCTGACCGCCAGACCGGACCTGGAGCCGCAGTACCGGGCCAAATCACTGTATGAGCTGGGGCTGGACTACCGTCGAGCCGGCTTCCTGGACCGGGCGGGAGAGGCCTTTGAAAAGTCCAGGGAGCTCACCGGCGACGATCCGGTTCTGCTGGAGGAAATGGCCGGCCTGGCCGCCGCGAGCGGGGAGTATTCCACAGCGGCAGACTACTATCGCCTTCTGAAGAACCCCCTGGCCCAGTCTCATTACCTGGTCCAGCAGGCCAAGGCCGAAACCGAGAGCGACAGAGTGGTCACGGACAAGACCCTGCTCAAGAAGGCGATCCGGACCTATCCCGGCTCGGCTGAGGCCTGGCTGGAGATCCTCATACGGGACTGCAGCTTTGGCGCGTGGTCCAGCATGGCCTCCGATTTCCGGCAGGCCCTGAAGCACATCGATCCCGGCCTGTGCTTTGTTCTCCTTGAAGGCCTGATCCGCTATCTGGTAAGCCAAAAGGACGAGAACGAGATCTTCACTCCGAACCTGGCACCCGAGCCGGCCCAGGTCCTGCTCGACGCCCTGGCCAAGAGGGAGCCGGACCCCATCCTGTCCTATTACGCTGCCTGGCTCGCTCTGCAGCTCGCGGACACTCAGCTGGCCTTGAGCTGGCTGCACCGCTGCCTGGATCTCGACGCCGACTTCTGGCCCGCCCGTGTGGAGCTCGTGGCCCTGCAGTCCCAGAGCGAGGAGCTCTCTCTGGAATTCAAGGCCCAGCTCGACATCATCTTCAGGTACTGCCGGCGGCAAAGGCGCTTCCTCTGCCGCGCCTGCGGCCTCAGGAGGGAACAGATCTTCTTCCTCTGCTCCCGCTGCCACAGCTGGCACTCCATCGCCTTTGTGAAATAGGTTCCGGGTTCCCTGTTCACGGTTCACGGTTAAAAGACGGAAACGCCCATCCAGACAGCACCGAATGATTCCAAAAATCGTCCAGCCTGCACCGGCATTGATGCACCCAGACCCCGGAACCTGGAGCGGTGAACGGTAAACCTGGAACCGGGAACCCGGAACCCCCGAACGGGGAACCATGAACGGGGAACGGGGAACGCAGAACGGGGAACGGCATAGCGCATGAGCACCCAGAATCGCAAGCTCACCCCCATGCTGGAGCAATACCTGCGCATCAAGCAGGACCATCCGGATGCGCTGCTCTTCTACCGCATGGGCGACTTCTACGAGCTCTTCTTCGAGGACGCCCGCATCGCCGCTCGCGAGCTGCAGATCGTGCTCACCTCCCGAAACAAGGAGAGCGAGGAACAGATCCCCATGGCCGGGGTCCCCCACCACTCCGCGGAGGAATACCTGA
>JAIPDU010000067.1 GCA_021737525.1 Desulfohalobiaceae bacterium
GGACATTCCCGGGCTGCCCCCGGATCTGGAGGAAACCATCAATCAGACCATACGGGAGTCCGGAGAATCCATGTTCTAGTTTGCTTGTGACGAACATGTTTTTTTCCGCCAAGGGCCCGGTCGAATCTTCGGCCGGGCCCTTTCTTGTTTCGCGGCAGTGACGGAATTGCGGCTTGTGGAGCGCGGAAGAGGCTCTTTGTCGGATGGCGTTCGGGGAGGGGGAAGGCCGTGCGAGTGGCGGTTATGTACGGTCCCCGCCTTTCAAGCTGGCTGTCAGGTCCTCGATCTGCAGGGAACGGGCCCCGTCCTGTCCGCAGTCGCGAATCAGGCCGCGGGCGCGAAGATACTCCATGCCCTGGTGCAGGAATTCCTCGTGGCTCAGGTTGGGGTTGATTCCGGGGCAGTAGTCCATGGCCATTTTCCAGCTCAACTCGTCCCGCAGGTTGCCCAGGAAAAAGGGCCAGGCCCGGCAGATATCCGGTTTGACCGTGTGGACCTCGCAACCGGAGCCGGGGGTGAAAAAGATGCAGCTGCCGTCTTCCTTCGTGGTGAGGTGGAAGGTGGACCCCGCGCCATGGGTATAGCGTTCCTCGAAGGCGCTCAGGGAGAGGTCCAGCAGGGCGCAGAGGCGCACACGGTCGGAGCGGGAGAGGACGATTCCTCCCTCGCCGGTGCAGCAGTTGCCGCACATCTGGCAGGTGAAGGCGTTTTCCGTCATAAATCTGCCTGATCCCCGCTGTGGGTATCTAGTGTCGTGTCCGCCAAAAAAAGCATTAAAAATGATTGGATGAAAGCTCCTATGCAGGAATCCTACGCGGGGTATTTTTTAACTATTCAGTGGAGGTTCTGTCGATTTTCTTCGCTCGTCACGTGGGGGAAACCCGACCGCGATAATGCTCGTATCTCGAAAAAATCGGTGTTTCAATAAGTTCGCAACGTGAAGGAAATTACCAACCATGTAGAGTCGGGTGGGGGCAGGGATGCCCCCACGTGACGAGCGTTAGAAAATCCAGAACCGGAGCTGCACAGTGAAAAAATACCCCGCGTAGGATTTTCTCATGCGTATTTCGCGGACACTAGGTTTCCGTGCATGGAATGGAGCCCTTTGCGGCTCCCCGACGGCTTCACGAGGAGTCAACCTAGTTGAATCCGCGGCGTGGATCAAGCTCGGGACGGGTTCAGTAATGGATGCCAGCCTTCCAGCGCGGAGGATTCCCCGGTGCTTTACCCCATTTCCTCGAACCCGGAACGGCGAACGGTGAACGGGTAACCCCGAACCCTATTTGCCCCGTTTGAACATCCTTTCCAGGTCCTTGGGGCCGAGTTGGGCGCTCACCGGCCTTCCGTGGGGGCAGTGCTGCCTCTCGGGGCACTCCAGCCAGGACCGCAGCAGCTCCACCGCCTCGGACAGGGCCAGGGTTTCCCCGGCCTTGACCGAGTTCCGGCAGGCCATCAGGCACCACATGTCCTCCAGCCCCCCTCCCCCCTGCCGCAGGACGTCCCGCAGGAATTCCCCTGCCGCGGAGCGGTCCAGATACTGAGGAATGCCCTGAACCGAGATATTCTCCTCGTCCTCGCGGTGGATAGCGAAGCCGATTTCCCGCAGGTTCCGGACCGCGCCGTCCAGAACGGTCCTTTCGCTGGGGTGCAGGCGGAGCCTGAGGGGCAGGGCAAGCCTCTGGGTCTGCTGCGCCTCCGCGCCCTTGAGGTATCTGGTGTAGAGCACCCGTTCGTGGGCTGCGTGCTGGTCCACGAACAGGAGTTTGTCCCCGGAGCGCAGGATCAAGTACGTGGCCCGGAACTGGCCCAGATAGGCCAGATCCGGGCCCAGGGAGGCCCCGGAATCGCTGTCCGGAATACGGGGGGAGATCGCTGTATCCGGGGGGCCTTGGCTCGTATCCGGCTGCCGATACATCTCCCCGGATTCCCGAAACACAGTATCCGGCTCCTTGTTTTCCTCGTTCAGCTTCAGGCGGCCGGGGCCGGCTTTCCGCCGCTCGGCATCCCCATTCCCATCCCCATGCCGGGTCCCCGGAATCCGGTCCTTCAGCTCCGCTCCCTGGGCGTCGCCCTGGGCAAGGGTGTTTTGGACCGCGTTGACCAGCAGGGAATAGACAGCTTTCTCCTCGCGGAACCTGACTTCGGATTTGGCGGGGTGGACGTTGACGTCCACCTCGGAGGGGGGCAGCTCCAGGAAAAGCACTGCCTGGGGATACTCCCGGGAGAGGAGTCTTCCGGAGTAGGCCTGCTTGAGCGCGCTCAAAAGGAGCTTGTCCTGTACCGGGCGCTTGTTGACGAAGAAGAGGATCCTGTCCGCTCTGCCCTGGCCGGTGTCCGGATGGCCCACGTAGCCGTGGATCGAGGCGCTTTTCTCCTCCCTGTGGACCGACAGGAGGGAGGCGGTGATCTGCTTGGGCCACAGGGTCTCCAGGCGCTGCAGAAGGGTCTGATTGCGCTCGAAGTCCAGGACCTCGCGCCGGTTGGATCTCAGGCGGAAGGAGCAATGGCGATTGACCAGGGCCAGACGCTGCAACACGTCCTGACACTTCTTGGCCTCGGTGCTCTGCTTTTTCAGGAACTTGAGGCGGGCCGGGGTATTGAGGAAGAGATCCCGCACCTCCACCAGGGTTCCCTCCCGCACCGCGGCGGGGCGCGGTTCGGAAACCGCGCCGAACTCAACCTCCAGGCTGCTTCCTTCGCCTCCCCTGGCCGGAGTGGAGGTGATCCGGAGCCTGGAAACCGAGGCGATGCTGGGAAGGGCCTCGCCGCGGAAGCCGAAGCTGTTCAGGCCCATAAGGTCCTGAACCGAGCGTATCTTGCTCGTGGCGTGGCGGGTCAGGGCCTGGGGCAGCTCCTCCGGGGAGAGGCCCATGCCGTTGTCCTGCACCGAGATCAGGCCCTGCCCTCCGGATTCTATCGCCGCGTCCACGCGGTCCGCGCCCGCGTCCAGGCTGTTCTCCGCGAGCTCCTTGAGCACGCTGGCGGGGCGTTCCACCACTTCCCCTGCGGCGATCTGATTCTGCAGCTCGCTGGGCAGGACCATGATTCCGGCGCGTTTTTCCGCTTGACTCATGACTGGGCTGCTCCTATGGGCCGGAGACTACTCCCTGCTGCAATTCCCCGAAGGGCCGCAGGCCGATGGTGAGGCTAATCCTGGTCTCATCCGGCTCCTGGGTGTAGGTGAGCCCCAGATTCCAGCACTGGTGGCGGTATCCGAGCCTGGCCTCCCGCTGGATGAGCTCCGAGCTCTTCAGGTCCCGCTCCATGGTGAAGCTCAGTTGCCATCCGGTATCCGGTTGCAGGCTGGCCCCGGCCCTGGCGATGGAGAGCTCCTCCTGTCCCTTGCGGTGGATGTCCTCTTCCATCTCCCGCAGATGGTCGTACCCGAAAAAAGCGGACAGCGGACCGTGCGACAGATTGAGCATGTTTTGATGCTCGGTTACGTCCTCCTCGTAGATGGAATACCAGGTGGTGTCCGTGAGCGAAATCCAGGAAACGGGGGATATTTCCGCTTCCATCCTGATGTCCGAGAAGGGGCGCCTGGGATAGGTGTCCAGATTGTCCGAGCGCTTGGCTTCCCTGATCTGGTAGCTCTGCTCCAGCTTGAGGTCGACCAGCTCCTGATACTCCTTGGCCCGCTCGTAGCGGGTTCCGGTTTGGGCCGCTGCGGCGACGATCTCGTCCCTGCGCAGGGTGAAAAGGTTGGTCAGGGAGTAGGTGATTTCGTTCCGGGCCGCGATCCGGTCCTCGGAGTCGTAGTGCGGCAGTCTGGATTGATCCTCCTCGGGAATGTAGTCGTAACGGACCTCGGGGGTCAGGGTGTGCTTGATCTTGCTCCACTGGGAGACCCCCCGGTTGGTCGGGGTGGCTTCGAGCTCGCGCACCGGATTGAGCTGAAAGATCCGGAAGAACTTGGTCGTGGCTGTGCTGGAGAAGTCCCAGATACCACGGTGCTCTAGAGGTTCGGGTTCCGTGTCACCTTCCGCGGTTTCCGATGTGTAATACAGTGTCTCCCTCCAGCCCAGACTGGGGGTCAGCGTGCCGTACGCGGATTGAAGGGGTAAGCTGAGTCGGGGATGCAGGTCCAGTCTGCCCCCTTTGGTCGCATTGTCCTTGCGGCGCCAGAAGTGAACCGCCTGGGACTCGGCCTCCCACTCCAGAGGTGTGTCCAGGAGGTCGCTGCGGTGGAAGTTCAGGTCGATTTGCGGCAGGCGCTGCAATGTGGGATTTTCATCCGGATTGTCCCTGTAGTAGTCCAGATTCTGATTGTATTCCACTCTGGTCCTCAGTCCGGCGCTGGCCCAATTCCGGCTCAGGGTGAAGACGTTTTCCCGGATGGGGTCGTCCCTGTCGTTGATGTCCCGGCCGAATTGTTCCATAAAGGTCTTTCTGCTGTCCTCAAATCCCTGCATGCCGTAGTCGAATTCGCGAAGGTAGTATTCGTCCGAGGCGAAATCCAGATCCAGCTTGCTGCGCCAGGCGGGCGTTAGCAGGAATCCGTCGTATTTTCCCCGCAGCCAGTAGCGGTGGTCGCTGGGCCGCTCGTAGTCCTCGAACTCCTCGATGTCCTCTTCGTCCTTCTCGTCCTTGAGCCAGTCCGCGCGGAACAGCCCTTTGGTCCGCAGATTGGGAGTGAGCCTGTACTCCAGCCCAAGTTTGGCTCCGCGTTTGCTCATGCCCTGTACGGAGAAGGTCATGTCCTGTTCCTGGTCCAGGACCTGGAAATAGGAGACGGTCACGGTCTCGCCGTCCTGGGTGCTGCTGCTGATCTCCGGAAAGAGGAACCCGGATTGGCGCGTCCGTTTCGCCGGCAGGACCATGAAGGGGGAATAGAGCACTGGAACATCCCTGACCCGGAATCTGGGATGCCACATCCTGGCGTATCCTTCCATGGTGACCTTGCCCTGCGCGCTCCTGATGGACCAGTCAGGCTTCTCCCCGTCGCAGGAGGTGAAGGTGGCGGTTTCGAAGCTGAAGGTGCGCGGTCCCGTCTTGCGCAGCTCGTTGCCGCTGACGTAGATATGGGGGTCGTGAAGGAATATTTGGCCCTTCCGGAGCCAGCCGGTCCGGTTGGCGTAGTCGAAATAGGCCTCCTCCGCAGTGGCGGAATTCTTCCCCATATTGAGCCGGACATTGCCCAAAAGCAGGATGCGCTCCTTGGCCCACTCGTAGCGCGCGTAGTCCGCCTGGAATCGCTTGTCCCGCTGTTTGAGGACCATGTTGTCAAAGGCCTGAATCGTATTTTCATCTTCTTGGATGACGAGGCGATCCGCAGTGAGATGCCAGGGTTCTTCCGATGTGGGGGATAGGGAGAAGAAGGAATCCTCCTCCGCTTGGAGCGGGGAAGTGGATCCCAGGAGCAATAGGGCTGCTGTCGCGACGAGCAGAAGCAGGGCAGCAGGAGAGAAGTGGTGCTGTTCCACGGAGTACTCCTCAGGAAAGGTCGATAGCCGTGTTTCGTCGCCGGGCCGGTCCTTCGCCGGAAAGTGATCAATGGGATTGTCGCATTGTTCAATCTGTCCGCCAAGGCACAAGGGTTGTATCAGATCCCTTGTCCCGAGGCAAAGGGCGCCCCGGACCACAAGAGGTGCCGCTAGACTGGTTTCGCAGGACGAGCCGGGACGGCTTCTTGACAAGCCGGGAGCATGCGTTTATTTTTCGCATTGAACGGAGAGGTGGCCGAGCTGGCTGAAGGCGCTCGCCTGCTAAGCGAGTAACGGGGTAATACCCGTTCGGGGGTTCGAATCCCCCCCTCTCCGCCATAATTGCAGTAGAGCGGCTTCTACGCGGAGCCGTTTTTTTTTGCCGGAGAAGGAACGGCTATCAGCGGACCGTGTGTCCCTAGCTCCGTCTGCCCAGAGTTATCGCATTTGGATATCCCCTCATAGTGTCGGGATTTTTCCAGGTAGTTAATGCCCCAGCCTGCTCTTCGTGACAAGTCTCAGACAGGCATTCAAGAGATTGGATCCCTGATCTTTTCTCTGTGTGTCTCTGTGCTCTCTGTGGTAACAAATACTTCACCACAGAGGACACAGAGGTGCACAGAGAACGGAGAAAGCGGGGACGGTTGCATCATTACATTTTTGTCCATTAGTTCAGTATGTTAATTCAAATGCGATGACTCTGACCGTCTGCCAACAGGCTCTTGACAAACAGGCTCCGTGCGATTACAAAATGATGTTCCACGGCGCGCGAAATGCTCTGCTGCTCGCTGTCGGCGCGGAGATGGCGGCAGCCGGATAGCCCGGTAGTGAGTCGGGAGTAACGCGCAGCTTGCAGCGAATGATCCGGAGAGGTGGCCGAGTTGGACGAAGGCGCGCGATTGGAAATCGCGTGTGCCGGCAGAACCGGCACCGAGGGTTCGAATCCCTCCCTCTCCGCCATTTTGCCCTTTCCCCTGAAGAGGCGCAGGCAACAGACGCAATCCAGACATAGGCCGTGTGTTCCGGGACAGGGGAGCCGGACGGCAAAGGACCTGGTAACCCCGTCAGGCCCGAAAGGGAGCAGCGGTAACAGGCGCCTTTGGGTGTCCGGCTTCCCTGGTAAGGGCGTAGTGGCGAGCTACGCCCTTACTTTTTTCTTAAGGGTCGTATCCAGTGGGACGTGAAGTATGCTGGACCTGAGATTTATCCGCAAGAATCCGGAATTCGTTCAAGACGCACTGAACAGGCGCGGAATGGACCTTTCCATTCAGGAGTTCCTCCAGTTGGACGAGGAGCGGCGTTCGGTGATTCAGGATGTGGAGGAGCTGCGGCGACAGCGGAATCAGGCCTCGGAGGAGGTTGCCCGGCTCAAGAAGAACGGGGAGGATGCTTCGGAGCAGATCGATCAGCTTTCCCGTGTCTCGGACAGGATCAAGGAGCTGGAGGCGAAGAAGAAGGACCGCGAGGAACGCCTGCGGGAAATCCGGCTGGCCATTCCCAACATTCCCCAGGAGGATGTCCCCACCGGGGACTCCGACGAGGACAACATCGAGGTCCGGCGCTGGGGCGAGCTCCCCTCTTTCGGCTTCGAGCCCAAGCCCCACTGGGAACTGGGCCCCGAACTGGGCGGACTTGATTTTGAGCGGGCCGCCAAGATCACCGGGAGCCGGTTCGCTGTCTACTGGTCCTGGGCTGCCAGGCTGGAGCGGGCCCTGATCAATTTCATGCTCGAGCTGCAGACCCAGCAAAACGGGTACACCGAGATCCTGCCCCCCTTCATCGTGAACAGCGAGAGCATGCAGGGAACGGGCCAGCTCCCCAAATTCGAGGAGGACCTGTTCAAGCTCGAGGACTGGGACTACTACCTCATTCCCACGGCGGAAGTGCCACTCATCAATCTGCACATGAACGAGGTCATCCCCGAGGACGACCTCCCTCTGGCCTATACCGCGTTCACCCCGTGCTTCCGCTCCGAGGCGGGGTCCTACGGCAAGGATACCAAGGGGCTCATACGGCAGCATCAATTCAACAAGGTGGAGCTCGTGCGCTTCACCCGTCCCGAGGATTCAAAGGAGCAGCTGGAAATCCTTCTGGGGCACGCGGAGGCGGTTCTACGGGAACTGGAGCTGCCCTACCGGGTGGTGACCCTGTGCACCGGTGATCTCGGGTTTTCCGCATCCAAGACCTACGACGTGGAGATTTGGCTTCCCGGCCAGAACGCCTTCCGGGAGATCTCCTCCTGTTCCAACTGCGGAGACTTTCAGGCCAGACGGGCGGGTATCCGCTATAAACCCAGGGATGCCAAGGGCTCCGAGCTCCTGCATACCCTGAACGGATCCGGAATGGCCGTGGGCAGGACCTTGCTGGCCATACTGGAGAACAACCAGCAGGAGGACGGATCCGTGCTCATCCCCAAGGCGCTCCGCCCGTACATGGGGGGCATGGAACGTATTGAGCCCACGACGGGCGCGGGAAGGGCCTAGCGATTTTGTCGTTGCCCCTGAAGCGGCTTGACAAGAGGCAGCCATTTCTTTACAAAAGAAAATCGGTTGGCGGGCAGGACTTCCCCCAGGCGGGAAGGCGGCCTTCAATCAAAGGAGGAGCAGAACGCGCGACGCGGCTTCCTTTCTCTACCGCCAATCGGCTCGACATATCAGGCCGGGTCGTTAACTCAGCTGGTAGAGTATCGGCCTTTTAAGCCGAGAGTCGCAGGTTCGAATCCTGCACGACCCACCATA
>JAIPDU010000068.1 GCA_021737525.1 Desulfohalobiaceae bacterium
GTGGTGCTCTCCGCCATGTCCGGAGAGACTGATCGCCTCCTCTCCCTGGCCAACAGCTTCTCCGACAACCCCGACCCCGCGGAGACGGACGTGCTGCTCTCCACCGGGGAGCAGACCTCGGTGGCCCTGTTCACCATGATGCTCCTGGACAGCGGGATACGTGCCCGCTCCATGCTGGGGTTCCAGATCCCCCTGCACACGGACCGCACCTACGGAGGTGCGCGCATACTGGATATCGACGCGGACAACCTGAAAAACCACCTCCAAAACAACGACGTCCTGGTCGTGGCCGGATTCCAGGGCTGCGACTTCCAGCACAGCCTGACCACCCTCGGACGGGGTGGTTCGGATACCAGCGCCGTGGCCCTTGCGGCCGCCCTGGACGCCTCCTTCTGCGAGATCTCCACGGACGTGGACGGAGTCTATACCACGGATCCCGGCATTTGCCCCCAGGCCCGGAAGCTGGAGCGCATCACCTACGACGAGATGCTGGAAATGGCCAGCATGGGGGCCAAGGTCCTTCAAATACGCTCGGTGGAATTCGCCAAGAAATACGGGGTAACCCTCCATGTGCGCTCCACCTTTAGCGACGAGCCAGGAACCCTATTAGTCCAGGAGGACGAGACGATGGAATCTGTCATGGTCTCCGGAATCGCCTACGACAAGGATCAGGCCCGGATCACGCTGGTGGACGTCTTCGACGAGCCCGGAATCGCGGCCCGCGTCTTCGAGCCCATGGCCGCCTCCGGAATCGTTGTGGACATGATCGTGCAGAATCCCAGCCGCGACGGGCGCACGGACATCACCTTCACCGTGAACCGGGGGAACCTGAATCGCGCCCTGGAGATCATCAAGGGGATCAAGGACGATATCGGGGCCAGGGATATCCTGCACGATCCCGGCATGGCCAAGATCTCCGTCATCGGCGTGGGGATGCGGAGCCACTCCGGCGTGGCCGCCATCGCCTTCAAGGCCCTTCAGGGAGAGGGGATCAATATCCTCATCATCAGCACCTCGGAAATCAAGATTTCCTGCTTGGTGGAGGAAAAGTACGCCGAGCTCGCGGTTCGGGTCCTGCACGAGGCCTTCGGTCTGGATCGGGCCCAAGTCGAGCCGGTTAAGGACGCCTAGGCATGCCGGAAAAGATCGTTATCTACGACACCACCCTCAGGGACGGAACGCAGGGCGAGGACGTGCACTTCTCCTGCGAGGACAAGATCCGCGTGGCCAAGAAGCTGGACGAGCTCGGCGTGGACTACCTCGAAGCGGGATGGCCCGCCTCGAATCCCACGGACGAGCAGTTCTTCCGGGAGATGCAGCACTATCAGCTGGACCGCGTCCGGATCGCCGCCTTCGGCAGCACGCACAACCCCCGCACCTCTCCGGAGAATGACAGCGGCCTGGCCACGCTCCGCCAATGCGGCGCGAACGCCCTGACCATCTTCGGCAAGACCTGGGAGGTCCATGTCCATCAGGCCCTGAAAACGGACCTAGAGCACAATCTGCGCATGATCCGCGATTCCCTGGCTTTCCTCAGGGAACATACCCCCACGCTCTTTTTCGACGCGGAGCACTTTTTCGACGGTTTCAAGGAGAACAGGGACTACGCCCTGGCCTGTCTCAAAAAGGCTCACGAGGCGGGCGCGGACACCCTTATTCTCTGCGACACCAACGGCGGCACGCTTACCTCGGAGCTCGGGGAAATCGCGAGCAGCGTTGCCAGGGAGATCCCCGGAGCGCAGCTGGGGATCCACGCCCACAACGACTCGGATCTGGCTGTAGCAAACTCCCTGGCGGCGGTGGAGTCCGGAATGCGCCATGTCCAGGGCACGATCAACGGGTTCGGGGAACGCTGCGGCAACGCCAACCTCTGCTCCATCATTCCCTGCCTGCAGCTGAAGATGGGCTACACCTGCCTGCCCGAGGGCAGGCTGCAACAGCTCGCCAGCACTTCCCATTTCGTCTCCGAGGTGGCCAACCTGCGGCCCTTCTCCAGGCAGCCCTTCGTGGGCAACGCGGCCTTCGCCCACAAGGGCGGTGTACACGTGAGCGCGGTCCTCAAGGACGCCCGGACCTACGAGCACATCGAGCCGGAAAAGGTGGGCAACAAGCAGCGCGTCCTGCTCTCCGACCTCTCGGGCAAGAGCAATATCCTGTTCAAGGCCAGGCAGTACGGGATCCACCTGGAGAAGGACGATCCCTTTGTCCTGGACATCCTGAACCAGATCAAGGAGCTGGAAAGCAAGGGCTACGACTTCTCCGTGGCCGAGGCCTCCTTCGAGCTGCTCCTGCACCGCGCCATGGGCCGGACCCGGCGCAACTACACCCTGCTCGGCTTCCGGGCCATGGACGCAAAGAACAAGGAGAACGAGGAACCCTTCTCCGAGGCCACGGTCATGATCCAAGTGGGCGGAGACACGGAACACACAGCCGCAACCGGCAGGGGGCCTGTGAACGCCCTGGACAACGCCCTGCGCAAGGGCCTGGAGAAGTTCTACAGCAACATCAAGGAGATGGATCTGCTGGACTTCAAGGTGCGGGTCCTCTCCCCCAGTCGCGAGGCCCCGGAGGGAACTGCCTCCAGGGTCCGGGTCTTCATCGAATCCGGAGATACGCGGGAGCGCTGGATTACAGTGGGCGTGTCCTACAATATTATCGAGGCCAGCTGGCAGGCCCTGGTGGACTCCGTGGACTACAAGCTGTTCAAGGATGGGCGGGACAGACAGTCCGCAACGACATCCCAGCCCATTCATGCCACGGACTGATCCGTTCCCGCTCGGCCCTGGACCCGCTCTTCGCTTCCTCCAGGGGTAAAACTCGCCACCCGCACCAGCATCCCGTGCTTGACAGAAGCGCCCAATTAGGGTGTACTGTCTAGTAATAATAATTAATGATAATAACAGGGAGATCTCATTTGACCCAGCCCAATCTGCGGTTTACTCCGCAACGCAAGGTCATCCTGGAAGAGCTGCAGCAGCTGACCTCCCACCCCACGGCGGACGATCTCTACGAACGGGTGCGCAAGAGGATGCCCAAGGTCAGCCTGGGGACCATCTACCGCAATCTGGACATCCTCTATCACCAGGGTATCATCCAGAAGCTCCACGTCGCGGAAAGCCAGATGCGCTTCGACGGCAATCCCGACCCCCACTTCCACGTCCACTGCATCCAATGCGGCAGGATCGCGGACATCTTCAACTGCCCGGATATCTCCTTCGTCCTGAACGAAGTCAAGTCCGACTTCACCATCATGGACTACAGCCTGATCTTCCACGGAAAATGCCCGGGTTGCTCCTCCTAACCCCGCGCTTGAACCCCCTTTGCAAACGCAGCTCATCCGGATAGAATCAAGGGAAAGATACGTACAAACCTCCGGTTGCGGCTAATTTTTCCGAACCCGGCCCATCCGCGGACCGGGATTTACCTCGAGCCTCGTTCGATTATTCCATTCCGCGCAGTAAAACAACACACCGACCAAAGGAGAGCTCACCATGGCTTCGATCAAGGGAAGCAGGACGGAACAAAACCTTTTGACCGCATTCGCCGGTGAATCCCAGGCCAGAAACCGCTATACCTACTTCGCCAAGCAGGCCAAGAAGGACGGCTATGAACAGATCGCCGCCATATTCGAGGAAACTGCCGAACAGGAGAAGGAGCACGCCAAGCGGCTCTTCAAGTTCCTCGAGGGCGGAACTGCCGAGGTGAGCGCCTCCTTCCCCGCCGGAATCATCGACTCCACTCCGGCCAATCTCAAGGAGGCAGCCGCGGGAGAAAACTACGAGCACAGCCGGATGTATCCCGGTTTCGCAGGAGTCGCCCGCGAAGAGGGGTTCCACGATATCGCGGATGTCTTCGAAAACATCGCCGTGGCCGAACGCTTCCACGAAAAACGCTATCTGGATCTGGCGCAAAACATCGAAAAGAATCGGGTCTTTAAGCGATCCGAGGAAGTGACCTGGCGCTGCCGGAACTGCGGCTACCTCCACAACGGGAGCGAGGCCCCTGAGGAGTGCCCGGCCTGCGCCCATCCCACGGCCCACTTCGAGCTTTTGGGCGAGAACTGGTAGCCCCTTCCCGGGGCGATAACCGCGCCGGAAGGAACCGGGGACGCTTCAAACAGTCCCCGCGCAAAACATCGATGCCAAAGGCAAGGAGGCGACAATGGGTCCCCAAGAGATCAAACCCGGAATCTACTGGGTCGGTGTGGTGGACTGGAATCTGCGCAACTTCCACGGCTACTCCCAGACCTATCAGGGCACCACTTACAACGCCTATCTCGTTCTGGACGAGAGGATCACTCTCTTCGACACCGTGGCCTGGAAGTACAGGGAAGAGTTCATGTGCCAGATCGCCCAGGTGGTGGAGCCGGAGAAAATCGACCAGATCGTGATCCACCATGTGGAGCCGGACCACGCCGGGAGCCTGCCCTATGTGGTGGATCGCGTCCAGCCGCAAAAGATCTATGCCTCCAGGATGGGGGACAAGTTCATCCGCGGGAGGTTCTCCAGCAAGGACTGGCCCCTGGAGGCAGTGGAAAACGGACAGCGGATCAGCCTGGGCAAACGCAGCGTGCAGTTCGCGGAAACCCGGATGCTGCACTGGCCGGATAGCATGGTTTCCTACATGCCCGAGGAGAAGCTCCTGATCTCCCAGGACGCCTTCGGCCAGAACATCGCCAGCAGCGAGCGCTTCGACGACTGGATCTCCTGGCCCGAGCTGAAGAAGGAGATGGCCCACTATTTCGCCAACATCATCCTGCCCTACTCGGCCAGGGTGCCCAAGGCCCTGGAAGCGATCCAGTCCCTGGGTTGGGATATCCAGATGATCGCTCCGGACCACGGGCTGATCCTGAAAGAACACGTCGCTGACGCGGTAGCGGCCTACCAGGAGTTCGCCGCCCAGAAGCCGGAGAAGAAAGCCGTCGTCTTCTATGACACTATGTGGCAGAGCACGGAAAAGATGGCCGAGGCCCTGGGCTCCGGCTTGAGCGCCCAGGGGATCAGCGTCAAGCTCTACCACTTGAAGAACTGGCACCACTCCGACGTCATGGCCCAGGTCTGGAACGCGGCCGCGGTCGTGGCTGGCTCGCCCACCCACAACAACAACGTGATGCCCCTTGTCGCGGACATGCTCACCTATATGCAGGGGCTCCGGCCCAAGAACAAGCTGGGCCTGGCCTTTGGCTCCTACGGCTGGAGCGGGGAGAGCCCGGGCATCATAAGCCGCTGGCTGAAGGAGATCGGCGCGGAGCAGCCCCTGGATCCGGTCAGAGTGCAGCATGTGCCCGGACACGAGACCTACCGCGAGATGCTCGGGACTGCCGAGACCCTGGCCCGCCATATCGAGGACAAGGTCAGGCGGTCCAGGCAAGAGTAACCCGCAAGAGCCTGTCGCCACCGCCTACGGGCGGATGGAACTCGCCGCCCGGCACTCGCTTTTTTTATTTCTGTCCGCTCGTGGTATTGGGCTTCGATAAAAGTGAGTGCCGGGCGGGCTTGTGAAAAAAAGGTTTCAGGGAGAGGGTTGCGCAGTGCGCATGGAAGCGAGCTATATGGCCGTGCAGGAGCTCTCCGGCAGGATCCGCTCCTCCCCGGAAAAGCACGGCCCGGAGGCCCTGGAAAGGCTGGAGGCCATCCTGCTGGACAAGAGCCATGGCAAGCAGCGCTGCGGCCATATCCTCTACCGCAGTTGCGCCGAGACCCTGGCCTGTTTGGTGCAGGAGGCATCCGGCCCGGATTTACGCCTGCGGGCCCATGAGGTGCTGCAACGCTTTTCCCTGCAGACACTGGGAGACCGCTGCATGGCCGCGGCCAGGGCCCTGGGCTGTCTGGACCCGTCCATCCCTCGTCCGCATCCGCCTTACCCGGAAGATGCCCATGTTTTAAGCGTCGATCTGGAGGATATCGCAGCCGCGGCCGGAATCAAGCCTCGCCACTGCTTCCGGGCGGGCCGGAGCCTTGTCCTGCGGGACGGGGACGAACGCGGCCTGCTCGTTCTCAAGCTCGGCAACGAAGGGCCGGACGGAAATGAGCGCCTGGCCAGGGAGGCGGCCTGGCTGCAGCACCTGAACAGCCACCCTCCGCCCTCCTCCCGCGGGAATCACGTGCCGCGCCCGCTCCGCATCCGCGACAGCTGTCTCTTCCGGATTTCAGCGACCTCCGGCTCCCCATTCGCAGAAAGCCTCCCCCGGGAGGGACCGGCCCTGGCCTTCACCGCCGCGCCGGACTACTTCGCCTATCCCCAGGAACATCCGGAAACCGGTCCGCGCTCCCCGCGGGAGGCGCGCCGCGTTCTGGCCCGCGGCAGCTTTTTACTAGGCCGCTACACCTCAAAGGGCATCCTGCACACCGCGCCCGTGCCCCTGTTCCACAACCGGATTCAGGCACAGCGGCGGGACGATGCTGGGCGCTATCTCTGGGACCGCAAGGGCCGGCTGGACCGCTGGCTCCACTCCTGCCGCTATCCCAACTTCGGCGCCTCCGGGCTGCGCGACTTCGAGCATCTTGCCCCCTACAGCGGCGCTTCCCTGGAGCTCTTCCGGGCAGCCGGGACCCAGATCCTGAGCCTCCTCCTGGTTGCCGGCAGCGTCTTCCGCCTGCAGGACCCTAGCCTTGTGGGCCTGGATCAGGCCGGACGCCCAACGGACGCCAGGCATCTCTTCCACCCCAGGCAGCTGCGCCAGATGGTGCAGACGATCTTCATGAACTACTTTCTGGGCTTTGTGGGCCGTGCCTATACCGGACCCTCCCCTGCGGGCCTGGATTCCCTGGTGGAGCGGATGATCCGGGAAATGGGCGTGGACCGGCACATGAACGAAATCCTGCGCCGTCAGGACCAGGTGGGAATGAGGCGGAGAGAATTCGTGGGCCTGCTCCGGGAAAAGGGGATGAGCGCGGAGCAGGCCCGGCGGACGCCCCAGGCCGAGCGCGACCTCCTCCTGCCCACGGGCCCGCACCTGGGCGACTTCAACAGCCGGATCTCCCTGCCCGAGCTCATCGACTTCACCGCGGGATGCGCAGGGACCTGTATCGCGGCCCGGTGGCTGGACGCGATCCGTGTCTAGGGTTTCGCGTTCCGGGTTCAACGTTCCCCGTTCCCCGTTCCCCGTTCTGGGTTCGGCGTTCCGGGTTCCCCGTTCTGGGTTCAGGGTTAAAGAGAAACCCTGGGATTCGGTCACGGGGTTTGTGTAAAGATGCAACGCAAGACACGGGTAAAACAGCCGAACAAGAGATTCGCGCGGAAATGCTCCGCTGCGTGCCCGTTCAGGAACGAGCCAGCCTGTCCACGGTCCTGCGGATGCTTCTGAGTCCCTCGGAATCCTCGGCCGCGCCTTCCGAGCCGCGGTCCGCGGTCCAGACCGAGCCGCCCCAGTTGGCGCCGAAGGCCCCGCCGCCCACGGGCACCATCTCATTGATCAGATAAAAATCCGCTATCGTGCCCAGAACCTGCTCCTGTCCCCCGTTGCGATCGCCGCCCACGGCGATGCCCGCGCCGAGCTTGCCGGTCAGTGCCCCGGGGCGCCTGGCCAGCAGGGCACGGGTGCGATCCAGGACCGCCTTGAGCTGGGCACTGATATGCCCGTGGTACACCGGTGACCCCAGAATCCAGATCGTGGCCTCCTCCAGAAGGGGATAGAGCTCCTGCAGATCGTCCTGATGGATGCAGCCTTTTTTCTTCCTGATACAGTAGTCGCAATGGATACAGAAATGGATCGTTTTGCCCCGGACAGAGAAATATCTGCTCGGCACCCCGTGGTTGGCCTCCAGGCGTTGCAGGGCGTAATTGACTGCGTAATCCGTCCCGCCCTTGCGCGGACTCCCGGAAAGTCCCAAAACTAGGTGTTCTCCGCTCATAGCCCGGTCCCCTTTTCCGCTTGAGGTAAGCATTGCACGAACGCTAATTGTACGAGGCGTACCGGAGTATGTCCACCCGGCCTCTATCCGGACAAATATGTTTACGCACCAGTGCGGGCCGTGGTAAGACGAAAAATGTACTGGAGATTCCTGGCGACGGGTCGATGAACGGATGTGTTTCTGGTGCGATCCGTCCTCCGGGAGGTTGGGTAGCGCCCTCCGGAATGTCGATCCCAAGGGGAACTGCAAAAAGCCGTATGCATATCCACGATTTTCGAAACCTTGTGGACCAAGAT
>JAIPDU010000069.1 GCA_021737525.1 Desulfohalobiaceae bacterium
GGGGGGGGGGGGGGGGGGGGGGGGGGGGGGGGGGGGGGGGGGGGGGGGGGTCGGAGGTCGGAGATCGGAGGTCGGATGTCGGATGTCGGGGGTCGGAGGTCGGAGATCGGAGACCGGATGTCGGAGTTCGCTTCATGGATACGCTGATGCCCGCCTTCTCTCTTCGCCCCAACGCTAAACGTTGAACGGGGAACGGGGAACGCGAACCGGTCCCGAGTAACGAGACACTGAGTTACAGAACGCGCGTTTGTGGAGCTGCGTCAAGCGAAAGCGGAGATGCGATGTTCGATATCCTGCAGTACACCTTCATGCAGAACGCCGTGCTCGCCGCGCTGCTGGCCAGCCTGGCCTGCGGCGTGGTAGGGGCGCTTGTTGTCGTGAACCGGCTTGTGTTTCTGGCCGGGGGAATCGCGCACACCGCCTACGGGGGAGTGGGGATCGCCTTCTTCTTCGGCCTGCCCGTGATCCCTTGCAGCCTGGGAGTGGCCCTTGTAGCATCCTGGCTCGTGGCGGGGCTTAGTTATCGCGACACCGAGAACCTGGACAACCTGGTGGGCCTTGTCTGGGCCGGTGGCATGGCCTTGGGGATCATCCTGGTGGATATCTCCGCGGGGTACAATACGGACCTGATGAGCTATCTCTTCGGGAGCCTCTTGACAGTGACCCGTCTGGGCATCTGGATCACCGCCTGTCTGGTCCTGCTCATCCTCGCGGTGGTGCTCGGCGCGTACAAGCAGTTCTGGATCATGTCCTACGACCCGGATTTCGCCCGGGCCCGGGGAGTGCGGGTGGGAGTCCTGTACACCCTCCTGTTGTCCCTGGTCGCTCTGACCGTAGTGATCCTGATTCAGGTGGTGGGGCTCATCCTGGTCATCGCCCTGCTCTCCATTCCCCCCTTCATCGCCAAATACCAGACCGGCTCCATGTTTCGCATGATGCTCCTGTCCACGGTGTGGTCAGCCTTCTTTTGCCTGGCCGGCCTCTGGCTGGCCTATGCGGGGAATATTTCCTCCGGGGCGGCGATCGTGGCTGTGGCGGTGACCGTTTCCCTGGGATATTTCGCCCTTCGCGGGTTATGGGCCCGGATCGGGGCATTGCCTGCGAAGGAATGAGAGAATGTCCGTGGGCACGGGGGGCATTCAAGGGCCGGGAGACGATTTCAGGCCCTGGCTCATGCCGTGCTTGGCCGCGCATTGCCTCCTGCGCAACTCGGAGCGGGAAGAAGAGGGGCCGGAAAAGTCGAGTCTTTTACTCAAGTTAAAATAAAAATTATTGACAAGGTGTTTGAAGGCATATAAAAAAAGATCAAAATTTTGTGTTCACGCAGAGGGCTCGTTTGCAGCTATAGAAAGGCCATACTTTTGCAGATTTTAAGGAAAATGAATCGAGGAAACCGATAGGAAGGAAATGTGGAGATGGATAGAACAAAGTTGTTTATAGTCCTTATCGGGATGATCCTTGTCAGTTCGGTGACTCTTGCATTCAATGTCCAGAGCAAAACATCTCCGAGCCAAACAGATAATGCACAAGTAGGTCTTGTGCAGATCGACGCCATCTCCCAGCTCGAAGAACTTTCCATGCCCCGGGTTCGCTTTGCCCACGATAAGCATACCGATATCCTGGAAGATCGGGGCAAGGACTGCCAGACATGCCACATGGTGGAAGATGGAGGCCTTGTCTTCTCCTATGAGCGTATCGCAAAGATAAAGGATCCGGATGCGCTCAAAAAGGTCTATCATGACAACTGTATCGGGTGCCATACCTCAATGCGGCAGGACGGAGTCTCCAGCGGCCCCCGGGACGGTGAGTGCCGCAAGTGCCACACAGGGGGGACCGGGGAGAGGAATCAATCCTTTGTAATGGAGAAGGCCCTGCACTATGAGCACTGGTCCTCGCAGGACATCGCCTATCAGGACGGGGAGGAGAATTGCGGAGCCTGCCACCACAAATACAATGCGGAAAAGAATGTGCTCTACTGGGACGAGGGCGAGGAGCAGAACTGCCGTGATTGCCACGAGGACCCGGTGAAAGAGGACGTTCGCTCCATGCGGGCCGCGGCGCACGACCAGTGCGTTCGTTGCCATGCCCGCAAACGGGACACTGCAGAGAAGGAGAACGAGATCGGGCCCGTGCATTGCGAGGGCTGCCACAGCAAAAAGGGCCGTCAAGAGATCAAGCGTGCGAGCCGTCAGCTCAAGGAAAAGATGGGAGAAATTCCCCGGCTGGAGAGGGGTCAGCCCCAAGCGGCCCTGATGATTCCGACCGGGGAAGCCCAGGGGAAGGCAGCCGAAAGCTCTCAGGGGATGGGTCCTGTTCCCTTCGATCACCGGGGCCACGAAATCGCGTTGGATACCTGTCGGGTCTGCCACCATGAGAGCCTGCAGGCCTGCAATGAGTGCCATACCCCCTCCGGGTCGGAGAAGGGCGATTTCGTGCAGCTCTCCCAGGCCATGCATGAGACGCAGTCCCAGCGGAGCTGCACGGGCTGCCACGAGAAGCAGAAGGAGGTCTCCTCCTGCGCCGGGTGTCATGATCCCAGGCCCGCGCCGGATCAACCGGGCGAGGTGGAAAGGTGCCGGGCCTGCCATATCAAAGGGGATCAGGCCCCCACCGCCGATGAGGTCGCTGATATGGACGCCGAAAACCGGCAGAAGACGGCGCGGCTTTTTGTCGATGCCAGGGACACGACCCTAAAGCTTTATAACCGGGAGGATATTCCCGAAAATGTCACCATCGACGTGTTGGCGGACGAATACAAAGCCGCGGAAATGCCTCATCGCCGGATTGTCCTGGCCATGGCAGAGGACATTGAGGAAAACAAAATGGCGGGCTACTTCCACAGGGAAAAGGGGACCCTGTGCCAGGGCTGCCACCACAACAGCCCGGCCTCCAAGGATCCTCCCACCTGCCGTAGCTGCCACGGCAAACCCTTCAATGAGAAGGATCCGCTCAAGCCTGGGCTCCAGGCAGCGTATCACCAGCAGTGCATGAACTGTCACGAGGCAATGAACCTGGACGAGCCGGCGAATCGGGACTGCACCGCCTGTCACGAGAAAGCGGGACAGCCATAGGGCGACTCATCAATAAGCAAGGAGTGCTGGAGGTTATGCATCGCCGAAAATTTCTGGGGCTCATGGGTGCAGCAGGGGCGGGCTCAGTTGCCGCCTCCACCGCCCGGGCAGCCGGTGGGAAACACTTCGAGGGCTATCCGGATAGCTTCGCCGTTCTTTTCGACAGCACCGAGTGCATCGGCTGCCGGGAATGCGAAAGGGCCTGCAACGAGGTGAACAACCTGGACCAACCGGAGCGGCCCTTCGACGACCTGTCGGTTTTGGAGACCAAGCGCCGCACCACCTCTAACGCCTATACCGTGGTGAACAAATACGATGTGCCGGACCAGAGCGCGCCGGTCTACCGCAAGATCCAGTGCAATCACTGCATGGAGCCGGCCTGCGCCTCGGCCTGCTTCGTGGGGGCCTTTACCAAGACCGAGCTGGGCGCGGTGACCTACGACCCCTCGGTCTGCGTGGGATGCCGCTACTGCATGATCGCCTGCCCCTTTCACATCCCGGCGTACGAATACGACAAGGTCCTTGAGCCCAGGATCATGAAGTGCACCATGTGCTACGAGACCAGGCTGATCAAGGGCGAGCTGCCGGGATGCGTGGACGCCTGCCCCAAGGAGGCCCTTGTCTTCGGCAAGCGGGAGCAGGTCCTGCAGCTGGCGCGCCGCAAGCTGCAAACCTATCCCGACCGCTATGAGCAGCATATCTACGGCGAAACGGAGATGGGCGGCACGAACTGGCTCTACATCTCCGGGACCCCCTTCGAGAGCCTGGACATGAACACGGAACTGGGCGATACCCCCGCTCCCAAGTTCACTTCCGGGGCCCTGAAGCTCGTGCCCGGAGTGGTCGCGCTCTGGCCCTTGCTGCTCGGCGGTATCTACGCCGTCTCCCGGCGCAAGGACAAGATCGCCGAGCAGGAGCGGCAGCAGTCCGTGGAGGACGCGGTGGCCGAGACCAAGGAGCAGGCTCGCAAGGAGCTCGAGGAGTTCAAGGAAAAGGCGGAGCGGGACAGGAAGAAGGAAGTGGACAAGGCTGTGAAAAAGGCCAAGGAAGAGCTTGAGGCGGAGCGAAAAGATGAACAGGGAGGCTCGGATGAGTGATCAGGAAACCGGAAAGAGCGGATCGCGAATCGGCCCCTTTCACATAATCACCGGCTTGATCCTGCTGTTCGGCGCCTTCTTGACCGTGTACCGCTTCACCCAGGGTCTGGGGCCCATGACCAACCTGAACAACGAGTATCCCTGGGGCCTGTGGATCAGCTTCGACCTGCTCTGCGGGGTGGCCCTGGCGGCCGGGGGATTCGTCACCACTGCCGCCTGCTATATCTTCGGGCTCAAGAAATACCACATCGCGGTCCGTCCGGCGGTGCTCACTGCCATGCTGGGCTATCTGCTGGTGGTGATCGCGCTGACCTACGACGTGGGCCGGCCCTGGCGGCTGCCCTATCCCTTTCTGGTCCAGTCGGGCACGACTTCGGTGCTCTTCGAGGTGGCCCTGTGCGTGATGATCTATCTGCTCACCCTGATCGCGGAGTATTCCCAGGTCGCCTTCGAGTGGATGCGCATGAGCGTGGCCCGGAGCCTGGTCATGAAATCCATCCTCTTCCTCACGGTGCTTGGGGTGATCCTCTCCACCATGCACCAATCCTCGCTGGGCGCGCTGTACCTCATCGCGCCGTCCAAGATGCACCCCCTGTGGTACTCCGCCTATATCCCGGTCTATTTCTTCGTCTCCGCCATCGTGGCCGGCCTGTCCATGGTCATCGTGGAGATGAGCCTGGCCCGGCGCTTCCTGCGCCACAAAATGGACGAGGCCCACGAGCGGGGCTACGATGACGTGGTCCTCGGCTTCGGCAAGGCCGCCGCCTTTGTGCTCGCCGGGTATGTCTCGCTCAAGCTGCTGGGCCTGGCAGTGGATAATGACTGGAGCTATCTCATGACCGGATTCGGGGCCCTGTTCCTGGTGGAGCTGCTCGGCTTCTTCGCCCTGCCGGCGTACATCTTCGCCATCGGGGCGCGGGAGCGCCGCACGGGCCTGATCAAGTGGGCCGCGGGATGGTCCGTGCTGGGGATCGTGCTCAACCGGATCAACGTGTCCCTGGTCGCGTACAACTGGAAGCTCACGGTGGGTGAGCACTATTTTCCGGGCTGGATGGAGTTCGGCCTGACTATTTTCATCGTCACCCTGGGCCTGGTGCTCTATCGCTACTGCGCAACCCGTATGCCGGTGCTGCACGAGCATCCGGAGTATACGGACACCCACTGAGGAGAGCCCGTGTGACACTAACAGCCTGTTTAAAAAAGTCCTGATCAGGCAGGGCGTTCAAAAGGTTCAAGTGCAAGGCGCAAAAAAAATTCAAGGTCGTAGCGTAGATAGCCTACGTGAGAGTTTGAATTTTTTGAAGCAACGCAGCAATTGGAAGATTTTGGGCGCCCTGCTAAGAGGAGTATTGTATGCAGGACAGCTTCCATACCCTGTACGACTTTCTGCTGCATTCGGAAAGCACGGCCTACATCACCATGGGGCTGGTGCTCATTTTCCTGCTCTGCTTTTGGCTTTTCCTCATTCAGCGGGATGAGGATTGATACCGCTGTGAAGGGCGGAAAAAGGACACGAAAAGACCTCATTCTGGAGCGATGACGATGTATTCCTTCATCTCCGGACCACTGCTCTGGTTCGCCTTCGGCGTCTTTTTCCTCGGCCTGCTGGGCCGGATTGTCTGGTACATCAAGGGGCTGGACTGGCGGATCGATCGGGTGGCCTATACCTATCATTTCGGGGCGGGCGTCAAGGGGGCCCTGCGCTCCATCATCCACTGGCTTCTGCCCTTCGGTTCGCGCAACTGGCGTCTCAGGCCGCTCTTCACCGTTCTCATCTTCGGATTCCACATCGGCGTGGTGATCACCCCGATCTTTCTGACCGGACATGTGGAGCTCATCGAGCAGCGCCTGGGGCTCTCCTGGCCCACGCTTCCGGGCCCGGTTGCGGACGGGCTGACCATTGCGGTCCTTGTCGGGGCGGTTTGCCTGGTGCTGCGCCGGGTCGCGCTGCCCGAGGTCAGAATCCTGACCACCTGGTACGACTATCTGCTGCTCCTGATCACCGTATTGCCCTTCCTGACGGGATTCTTTCTGGTGCAGGGAGTCGGTGACGCCGGATTCTGGCTCATGGCGCACATCCTCTGCGGAGAGGTCCTGCTCGTGGCCATTCCCTTCACCAAGCTCTATCATGTGGTGGGATTCTTCCTGACCCGGATGCAACTGGGGATGGATTACGGCATCAAGCGCGGCGGCAAGCGGGGTCGCGGGATCGCCTGGTAGAAGCGCTTCCCATATTTTGTCAAACAGCTCCCGGAGCGAGGAACTATGCCCGAAGGAAAGTTGTGCAACAGAGAGCCGGTCAACACCAAGGAACAGCTGGACACCCTGCTTTCGGACAAGGGGGGTGCCCAGTACTACGAAGAGATGCAGCATCTGGAGGTGGACCGCAAGAAGCTGAATGACACCCTCAAGCGGACCTTCAACTCCAAGATGCGGGCCTGGCTGGAGCTGTGCGCCCACTGCGGCCTGTGCGCGGAGAGCTGCTTCTTCTATCTGACCAACAATCGCGATCCGGGGCAGGTTCCGGCGTACAAGATCCAGTCCACCCTGGGCGAGCTGGTCCGGCGCAAGGGAAACGTGAGCAGCGAGTTCATGCAGTACTGCATGGACACCGCCTGGGGCAAGTGCACCTGCTGCAACCGCTGCGGCCAGTATTGCCCCTACGGGATCGACATGGGGGTCATGTTCAGCTATCTGCGGGGGATCCTCTTTTCCCAGGGCTTCGTCCCCTGGGAGATGAAGGTGGGTTCCGGCATGCACCGCGTGTATCGGGCCCAGATGGACGTGACCAACGAGGACTTCACCGAGACCTGCGACTGGATGTGCGAGGAATCCGAGGACGAGTGGCCCCAGCTGGAGATCCCCGTGGACAAGGAAAACGCGGATATCATGTACACCATCAACGCCCGCGAGGTGAAGCACTATCCCGAGGACATCGCGGACGCGGCCATCCTGTTCCACATCGCGGGCGAGGACTGGACCGTGCCCAGCCAGGGCTGGGAGCTGACCTCCCTCTCCATGTTCGCCGGAGACTGGGAAGGCGCGACCATGCAGGTCAAGACCGTGTACGACGCCATGGAGCGCCTCAAGCCCAAGAGAATGGTGGGAACGGAATGCGGGCACGCCCACAGGGCGACCATGGTGGAGGGACCCTACTGGGCCGGGCGCAAGGACGGCGATCCCCCGGTCCCCAGTCAGCACTACGTGGAGTGGGTGGCCGAGGCCCTGCGCACGGGCAAGCTCAAAATCGATCCGGAGAAGAAGATCAAGGAGCCGGTGACCCTCCAGGATGCCTGCAACTATGTGCGCAATCACGGTCTGGGCGAGATAACCCGGGAGATCATGAGCTATATCGCGGAGGACTTCCGGGAGATGAATCCCAAAAAGGAACACAATTTCTGCTGCGGCGGGGGCGGCGGCCTGAACGGCATCGGCCGTTACCGGAGGGAGCGCAATATCGGCCTAAGGAACAAGGTGGATCAGATCCGGAAAACAGGGGCCAGCCTGGTGGTCGCTCCCTGCCACAACTGCTGGGACGCCATCCGGGACCTGAACGAGGAATACCATATCGGGATCCGCTGGTCCTTTCTCAAGCCGCTTCTGATCAGCATGGTGGAGGTGCCGGAGCATCTCAAGCCGGAAGAGGAGTAAGCTGGCAGGGCGTTGAAAAACTTCCAATTGCTGCGTTGCTTCAAAAAGCTCAAGCTTTCACGTAGGCGTCCTACTGTTCAAGCTTGAGCTTTTTTTGCTCCTTGCACTTGCAATTTTTCAACGCCCTGCCTGATAAGGACTTTTTTTGTAACTGTTCACCACCTCGCGGAACCGTGAGCCTACCCGGGGTATTTTGCATCATGCAGCTTCGACTCTGGATTTTCTAACGCTCGCCACGCGGGGGCATCCCTGCCCCCACCCGACTCTCGTTGGTTGCTGTTTTCCGGGACTGGACACCATTTCC
>JAIPDU010000070.1 GCA_021737525.1 Desulfohalobiaceae bacterium
GCTAGTCTTCTTCCATGGTTACCGCGTCGTGCTCGCACACTTCCACGCAGGACTCGCACTCCAGGCATTCGTCGATATTGACCACAACCGGCTTGTCGTCCTGCATCTCCAGGACCTCGGCCGGGCAGGTTTCCACGCAATCGCCGCAGCCCTCGCACTTTTCGTAATCGATGATGATATTGGGCATCGCCTCTACCTCCTGTCTTCTTTATGGATTTCGCGTTTCAGGCTTCACCGATCTCTTTCTTCACCCCAATAGCCACCTTCCAGAGGATGGTCAATATGAGCAAACCCGTGGCGTAGATCATGGCCGAGATCATGATCTCATAGCCAGTCGGCGCGTATTGGGTAATGGCTCCCATGGGATTGGGGATAAATCCGCCTACAATAAGTAACAGACCCTTGTCAATCCAGGTAGCAAGGATGAGGAGCACGAGTCCCGCGAGCAGCAGATCCTGATTGTTGCGGAAGCGCGATGGGATGAGAATGACCAGGCTGAGGATGCCGGCTCCGGCCATGACCCAGGCCCAGCCCACAAGAGCGCCCTTTCCATGCAGGCCAAGGAAGAAGTAGGTCAGGATGTGCTCGTGTCCCGGTATATTGCTGTAGTAGGCGGTGAACAGCTCGCAGAGGAAAAGGAATACGTTGGCGATCATGGCGTAGGTCACGATCTGCGACAGAATCCGGATAGCTTCCCTGCCGGGATCGAAGCGGGTGAACTTCTTGGCGATCAAGGCCAGGATGATCAGGATGGCCGGCCCGGAACAGAAGGCTGAGGCCAGAAAGCGGGAGGCCATGATCGCGGTCAACCAGAGATGCCGACCAGGCAGTCCCTGGATCAGGAAGGCGGTCACCGTGTGGATGCTCACCGCCCAGACGATGGAGAGATAGATCAGCGGCTGGAGCCATCGCGGGTGCGGGCGGCGCTGCCACTCCGCGTGCAGGTTGTTCCAGGCGATGACGATATTGAGCAGCAGATAGCCGGTGAGCACGATCATGTCGTAGAAGAGCATGGAATTGGGCGTGGGATAGAGCATGACGTTGAGCATGCGCTGCGGCTGGCCCAGATCGACCACGATGAATCCCATGCAGATGACCACCGCGGCCACTGCCATGAATTCGCCCAGGATGACCATCTTCTTGAATTCTTTCTGGTTGTGCAGATACAGCGGCAGCACGAGCATGACCGCGGAGGCGGCCACACCGACGAAGTAGGTGAACTGGGCGATATAGAATCCCCAGGAGACGTCCCGGCTCATGCCGGTCACCATCAGACCCTTCTGGAGCTGGATAATGTAGAAGATGCTCCCCACCCCCATTACCGCGAGCAGGAAGATGATCCAGGCCCAGTAGGTTTTGCTCCCATCCAAGGCTTTCTCTAGCATGGCGTCCCCCTAAACAATGTAGAAAACACTCGGTTCTGTTCCCAGATCCACCTTGCGCCGAATGGTATACTTCTCCCGAAGCACCTGACGGATATGCGAGTCGGGATCGTCCAGATCCCCGAAAATCAGCCCACCGTTCGAGGCCTCGACGCAGGCGGGTTGCTTGCCCTCCTCCAGGCGCTCGTAGCAGAAGAGGCATTTTTCCACCACGCCGCGCATCCGGACGGGAAAATCGGGATTCTTGTCCTTCACATAGGGCCCGGGGTCACAGAAGTTGAAGCTTCGCGAGCCGAAGGGGCATCCTGCCATGCAGTAGCGGCACCCGATGCAGCGATGGAAGTCCATCTGCACGATCCCGTCCTCCCGCTTGTACGTGGCCTGCGTGGGGCAAACCCGGACGCAGGGCGGGTTCTTGCAGTGGTTGCACAGCAGCAGGAACTCGTTCTGCTCCACCCGCTCGGCCAGGAAAGGGTTCTCCTTGCCGGGAAAGACGTGCTCGAAGTGGTCGGCCCAGATCCACTTGATTTCCTGCTTGGCCTTGGCCTCGTCCCGGGGAACATTGTGGATGCTGTGGCAGGCCTCGATCACCCGGTGAAAGTCCTCTTCCGTCTGAAACTTCCGGGTGTCGATGACCATGCCCCAACGCCCGGCATGAAGGCGAGCTTCCTTTTCCCGAGCGGAATGCTCCTCTGGCTGATAGGAACTCGCGCTCAGGGTGATGCCGCCCCCGAGCCCCAGCAGCGTGGTCACACCGGCGATCCTGAGAAATTGCCTTCTATTGCTGCCCATTTGCGACCTCCTCTGGAGCGACGTGACAATCCCAGCAATACGGCTCCACCGAAGCCGAATTGTGGCACCTGTCACAAAACTTTTTCTTGCTCGTATGACAGTCCATGCAGGTCTTCTGCAGGCTCATGTCGTACTGCTTGCCCTCGCTCCCCGTGTACACGGACTTGCCCTCGCGAACCACGGTGTCGCGCCAATCGTCCAAAAGCTGCATGTGGTTCTTGCGCATCCACTCCGTGTCCCGGATGCACTCCTGGCTGTCCTCGGGAAGCTGCAGCTCGGGGGACTCGTAGGAGGCCTGCCCCAGGCTGTACCAAAAGGGAAAGGTCAACAGCAGGAGGAATATGACCAACCCGATCAGGATCTTGCCCGCATCGTACATACCCTAGTCCTCCTTTCCGGGTAGGGGTTCACCGCGCAGATCGGTCTCACGCTCCTTTTCCCCGCGCATGACCAGGGCGTTGGCCACGAGCTCATGCACCCCGGTCACATCCACTCCGGGAACCCAGTAGTTCATGAGCGGGGGCAGGGCGGCGCGATCAATGGCGCAGACGCAGGAGAGCATGTTCACACCGTGCTTGTCGTGGACGTGCTTCACCGCGTTGGCCCGGGGCATGCCTCCCCGCATGCGCATCTCGGTGAATTCGTCGTTGTTCAGCCCGGCCCCGCTTCCGCAGCAGAAGGTCTGCTCCCGGATGGTCTGCTCCGGCATCTCAAAGAACTGATTGCAGACGTTGTTGAGCACGTAGCGCGGCTCCTCCAGAAGCCCCATGCCCCGGGAGGGATTGCAGGAGTCGTGATAGGTGACCACCTTGTTGTCGTTGCGGCTGGGGTCCAGGGTGAGGACGTTGTTCTTGATCAGATCCGCGGTGAACTCGGTGATGTGGACCATGCCCGTGCTTTTCGCGTTGTGGAAGACCGTCCCGGTGATGGGATTTCGAGGCACGCTCAGAAAGTCCGCCGGGCCGTTCATGGTGTCCATGTACTGATGGAGCACCCGCCACATGTGGCCGCACTCGCCGCCCAGAATCCAATTCACCCCCAGCCGTTCGGCCTCGGCGTAGATCTTGGCGTTCAAGCGCTTCATGGCCTCCTGGGAGGTGAACAAACCGAAGTTGCCCCCTTCCGCGGCGTAGGTGCTCATGGTGTAGTCCAAGCCGAGCTCGTGGAAGAGCATGAGGTAGCCCATGAAGGTGTAGGTCCCCGGATCGGCGAAATAGTCCCCCGAGGGGGTCACGAAGAGGATGTCCGCCCCCTTCTTGTTCAGCGGGACCTCGATGCGCTTGCCGGTAATATCCTCGATGTCGTCCACCATGAAGTCCACGATGTCCTTGAAGGTGTGCGGCGGAATCCCCAGGTGGTTGCCCACGTTGAAGCAGTTGGTCACCGGCCCCATGATCCAGTTGGTCTGGATACCCAAAAGGTTCATGAGCTCCCGGGCCATCATGGTTATCTCCGCCGTATCGATGCCGTAGGGGCAGAACAGGGAGCAGCGGCGGCATTCCGTGCACTGGTAGAAGTACATGAACCACTCTTTGAGCACGTCCTGGGTCAGGGCCCGGCCGCCGTTCAATCTGCCCAGGATCTTGCCCACGGTGGTGAAGTCCTTGCGGTAGATGGAGCGCAGGAGCTCGGCCCGCAGCACGGGCATGTTCTTGGGATCACCGGATCCGATGAAGTAGTGGCACTTGTCCGCGCAGGCCCCGCATCGGACGCAGATGTCCATGAAGACCTTGAGCGAGCGGTACTTCTCCAGCCGCTCCCGGAACCCCTCGTAGATGATCTCCTGCCAGTTCTCCGGCAGCTGCCAATCCTCGTCCATGGGGGACCATTCCTTGGCCCCCTCGTATCCGAAGAAGGACTCCAGCTCGCCTGCCTTGGCCGGATAGCTGAAATTGCCCAGACGGAACTCCGGCGGGACGTTGTCCAGCCAGTTCTTGCGCGGCGGTGTATAATCAATGCTTTGGACAAGATTGTCCGGGGACGGTGTCTGTGCCATAGATCACTCCTTTTCCACTGGGATACCAGCTTCCTTCATCTTATCCCTGTATTCGTCCTCCCATTCCTCGTAGGTATGGAGCTTGACCGGATAGTTCCACGGATTCACATGCCGCCGCATTCGGTTGTCGTTGGGCATATTCCGCGTGGGGCTCAAGAAGACGCCTCCCAGGTGCATGAGCTTGCTCCAGGGGAAGTAGACAAGCAGGGAGCAGACCAGGAAGAGGTGGGTATAGAACAGGGCGCCGATACTCTCGGGCACCTCGGGCTGCAGCTGAATCAGGCCCATGGTCAGGGTCTTGATGTCCACGATGTCCGCCCGGACGAAGTAGCGCATCAGGATCCCGGAGATGACGATGGCGAAGAGGAGAAACAGGGCAAAGTAGTCCGTGGGGAGGGAGATGTAGCGGAGCTGGGGAACAAGAACCCGGCGCAGAAAGAGATAGGCCAGGGCCAGGAGGATCACGATCTCCGTGGCGAAGAGGACGGGCACGCCCACCTGCATGATCCCGTCCAGGGTCTCGATCCAGTTGAACAGCGCGGGGACCGGCTCTGTGAAAAAGCGCATGTGGCGGGCAAGGATCACAAAGAAGCTCACGTGGAAGGCGAGAGCCCCGAGCCAGAGAAACTTGGAGGATCCGTAGCTGAGCTGGGTCTCGTCCTTGAAGAGCCGGACCCGGGTATTGCGGAACAGGGAACGGAAGAGCAGGACCTCCAGGATCATCCGGATCACGGTTCCGGTCTTGGTGGAGGGGCTATCGATGCGGTTCTGCCGGATCCAGGGCAGACTCTCCTGCTGTCCTCCGGTGGTGGGAATCTTGAAGGGAACGGGGGAGCGGCCCCATTTCACCACCCTGTAGAGAAAGCCGAGCACAAAGACGGTGAAGGCCAGATAGGGAAGGACAACGCCGAAAAGGGCGTGCCATCCCGCAGCCCCGGCCCCCAGAAGCGGGATGATCACCAGGGCCAAAACCATGATCAAGGCATACAGAGCGTTCATAGCTGCTCACCTCACTTCCTCTTTCCTGGAGGTTTCATGATACCACCCGTCCCTTTCCGGACTCGGATCACTCCCCTGAAATGTCCCCGCCGGCCCCGGAACCGGAACCGGCAGGATTATTGGACCCGTCCGTACCGACGTACTTGCGCAGGAGATAACTCACTCTGTCCTGCGCCTGCCGGGCCTTGAGCTCCCACAATTGCTCCTTGCATTTGACATAGATGTCGAAGGCAAGCATGCAGAGCTGATCCACCTTGTCCTCGAACTCGCGGTACTGGGCCTGCCATCCGTTCTCCCGGACCGGCCTGTCCAGCTGCCTGCGCAGAACATCCTTGAGGACTGTGAACACTTGAAGGGCTTGGGAGGGTGAGAAATCCTGGACCGCCCGAACGCGGACCACGGCGTCCACGGATTGGGGCAGCTGCTGGGTGCTGGATTCACTGAGGAGCTCCTCGAAAATATTGTCCAATTCTCGGGAGAGCGTGGCCCCGACAGGATTGGCGAAGCGGTCCTTCTGCCGCTTGAGGAAGCTCACCGTATCCTCGGGGTAGCTCGCCATGGCCGCATCCAGCCAGTTGTGCACGATCTTGTCCCTGTGCCGGCGCAGGTATTCCCGAAACTGATCCTGAGGGGCATTCACCTGGTGGGACTCCTTTGTCCAAGCCGTGCTCCGGCTGTTGGCCGGATGATAAACCCGCCGCTTCCTCGAGCTCGCGGGCTCCATCCCGCAGTCGGAAACGTTTTCGAGGCCTCGTTGCTCCGGCTTTCTTATCCTTTACCGCGACACCATGTCAAGAGAAGCGACCCAGTCGCTTTTTGCCGGCGGATGCCCCCTTCTGCAGAATGCTGAGCAAAAAAAAGCGGGGCCGTAGAGCCCCGCTATTGGACAGGCAACAAGGGATGTTTCCATCCCCGTAAGGCCTACATGGCCCGCAACCGGTTGATCCGCTCCTCGATGGGGGGATGGGTGCTGAAGAGGTTGGCCAGGTTCTTGCCGCGAAAGGGATTGACAATGAACATGTGCGCCGTGGATTGGTCCCCTGCGCGCATGGGGATTTTCCTGCTGTAGGCGTCCATCTTCTCCAGGGCCCCGGCCAGATAGGCGGGATTGCCGGCGAATTTCGCCCCGGCCTGATCCGCCATATATTCCCTGGAGCGGGAAATGGCCATCTGGATGAACAGGGCCGCAATCGGGGCGATAATGGACAGGACAATGGCCACAATGGGATTGCCCCCTTCCTCGCTGTCCCCGCCCATACCGAAAATGGCGGCCCAGCGGACCATGGTGGAGATGAACATGATCACCCCGGCCAGCGTGGCGGCCACGGTCTGGATCAGGATGTCCCGGTTGCGGATGTGGCCCAGCTCGTGGCCCAGCACCCCTTTGAGCTCTTCCTTGGAGAGGATCTCCAGTATCCCCTGGGTCACGGCCACTACCCCGTGATCGGGATTGCGGCCCGTGGCGAAGGCGTTGGGGGATTTCTCCGGAATGATGAAGACCCTGGGCTTGGGGATACCCGCCTGCTGGCTCAGCTCGTCCACGATCTCGTGCAGCTTGGGGGCATCGGAGGGGCTTACCTCGTTCGCCTTGTACATGCGCAGCACGATCCGATCCGAGAACCAGTAGCTGCCCACGTTCATCGCGATGGCGAGGACAAAGGCAATGGCCAAGCCGCCGTTTCCGCCCAGCACCCGGCCGAAAATCAGGATCAATCCGGTCAAGAGCCCCAGCAGGAGCCCTGTTTTCAACTGGTTGCTCATCCTTGTATCTCCTTATCCATTATGCTCGATTGAATGAATGAATGAAATATGCGTTTCCGCTTCCCGGCCGGTCCTGCCCCTATTTCGAACATAGTCGGCACGGCCTAGGTCTGGACCACTTCAATCCGCCGCTTCCCCTGCCGTCTTCCCGTCTTGGGCACGAGGACCACCAGGAGGCCGTTCTCCAGACGGGCCCTGATCCCTTCCGGATCCGTTCCCTGAGGCAAACGGAACCTCCGGGCGAAGGGACCAAAGGAGCGCTCCAGGACATGGTGGGAAAAGCGGCCACCCTCCCGATTCGAGCCCCTGTGTCCGTAGATAAGGAGCTCGCCGTCCCGAAGCTCCACACCCACCTCTTCCTTGCTCAAACCGGGCAACTCCATCTGGATCACGTATTTTTCCCGGGTCTCGTACGCATCTGTCACGGGCTTCCAGCAGCCCCCCTCCCGGACCCTTTGCTGCAGGTCGAATTTCTCCCAGGCCTCGTCCAGCAACTGGTCCATACGCTGCTTCATGTCCGGTACGTCGCCCCAGTCCCCGCCTTGCGATCGCTGCATTTCCTTTGCTCCCAGAATCTGATCTCTATCAACCGACTCCATTGTCGCACTTTTAGATCCCTTATTGAATAATCAATCCCACCGGATTGTCAACTGATATGTGCCCGGTCAGCAGGCTGAATTCGTCCTCACATACCCCTCATTCCCAGGCTGCCTCGGGCCCAGCGAAGCGCTCCACTCGCCTTCGCCGTAGCTTCTGTGAATTCAAGGCGTTAGACACATTTTCATACCAAATCAACCGCCAAGACACCAGGGACCTGCCCCGCCAGGCTACACGAAGGGGCCGCTCCATCGAGGGCGGAGCGGGGAAGGGGTAGTATGGTTCCACCTTTGACAGAAAGAAGGCATGACATATAAAACATAGATTCAGACCTGCCCCAACTCCGGATCGGGCTGCATCCAGGCCGCGTTTCCCCGCCACTGGTCTGAGCCGCCCCGCACTCCGAGTGCGGGACGAATTCTCCCATCAGGAACCCGGAAACGCTTGAGGAGGGCCACCATGCAACAGTTTCCCAGGATGCAGCGGCTCCCGCCCTACGTCTTCGCCGTGGTCAACGACCTCAAGCTCCAGATGCGCCGGGAGCACGAGGACAT
>JAIPDU010000071.1 GCA_021737525.1 Desulfohalobiaceae bacterium
GTCCTGCTGGAGATCTCCCGGATATCCCGCTCGATGTCCTCCCAACTGGGTCCGATATAGGTGAACCAGACATTGAAGGTGTGCTTGCGCAAGTAGTTGTGCGTCACCCCGGCGTAGGTATTCACCAGCCCGACGAATTCGTCGAGCCTCTCCCGGGGTACGGAGGCGGCGCAGAGCGTGCTCTTCCAGCCCAGCATGCGGGAGTGGAAGTTGGCTCCGATGCGGCGTATTACCCCATTCTCCCGCATGGCTCGCACGCGGCGCAGGACCTCGTCCTCGCTCAGCCCGAGGCGGTCGCCGATGTCGGCATAGGGCCTGCTGACCAGGGGAAAATCGGACTGAATCAGGTCCAGGATCCGCTTATCCGTAGTGTCCATTCCCACTCCAGTTCCTTGGCTGATAAGCGCATAAGGGCTCCTCCCCCAAGTAATCCTCGTTCATGGTGTACGCACGAGCCCTGCATCCGCCGCATACCCGTTCGTATTCGCAAACTCCGCATTTGCCCGTATAGAAGGAAGGGTCGCGGAGCTCGCGAAATCGGGCCGAATTGCGCCAGATGTCCGGGAAGGGCTCCTCCTTGACCCGTCCGCAGTCCAGCTCCAGATAGCCGCAGGGCTGCACCTGGCCCGAATGGGAAATGAAACAGAAGCCATTGCCCCCCAAACATCCGCGGCTGACGGCATCCAGCCCGAAGTTGGCCTGGTTTACCGCGATTCCTTCCTGTTTGGCGCGCTGTCGCAGGATCCGGTGATACTGCGGGGCGCAGGTGGCCTTGAGCTGCATGGGGCTCGATCTGGAGAAATCGTAGAACCAGTTCAGGATACGCTCGTATTCCTGGCTGGAGATGATTTCCTCGCTCATTTCACTCCCCCTGCCCGTGGGGACCAAGAGGAAGATATGCCAGGCCACGGCCCCGAGATTCCTGGCCAGATCGTGGATCTCTCCGAAAACCGGGAGGTTGCTCTTTGTTACAGTGGTATTGATCTGGAAGGGGATACCGGCCCGGTGCAAATGCTCCATGCCCTGCAGACAGGCCTCGAATGCCCCCTCCACTCCGCGGAAGGCGTTGTGAGCTGCGGCATCAGGGGCGTCGATGGAGATGGAGACGCGCTCGATGCCGCACTCCGCCAGCCGGCGCACATTCTCCGCATCCAGCAGGGTGCCGTTGGGGGCGATGGCGCAGCGCAGTCCTTTGGCGCGAGCCCGCTCGATGAGCTGAAAGATGTCCGAACGCAGGAGGGGCTCGCCGCCGCTGAAGATGAGGATGGGGCTGCCCACCTGGGCGATCTGTTCGATGAGGCGCAGGGCTTGTGCGGTGTCCAGCTCTCCGGGGAAGGGCTCGGTCCGGGCGCTGGCCCGGCAGTGCCTGCAGGCCAGATTGCAGGCCCGGGTCACCTCCCAGGCCAGGACCCTGAGCTCCGGAACGGTTTCTATTCGGGATCGGCTCATGCTCGGCGCGCCATTTCCTTTCGCTGCCCCTCAAAGCAGCGGCAAAAGCTCGGTGGTGTAGTAGGAGAGAATGATATCCGCTCCGGCCCGCTTGATGCCGGTCAGGGATTCCAGGGCCACCTGGGTCCCGTCCAGCCAGCCCATCCTCTCCGAAGCCTTGAGCATGGAATACTCCCCACTGACCTGATAGGCGGCAAGGGGACAGTCCAGACGCTCCCTCAAGGCCTGCAGAACATCCAGATAGGGCTGGGCCGGCTTGACCATGAGCATGTCCGCGCCCTCGGCCACATCCGCGCGGGCTTCGCGCAGGGCCTCGCGCTTATTGCCGGGATCCATCTGATATGTCCTGCGATCACCGAATTCCGGAGCGCTCTGGGCCGCGTCCCGAAACGGACCGTAGAAGGCGGAGGCGTATTTCACCGCATAGGAGAGAATGGGTTCCTGGACGAAGCCGTGCGCGTCGAGACGGCTCCGGATGGCTGCGACGCGCCCGTCCATCATGTCCGAGGGGGCCACCATGTCCGCTCCGGCCTGAACATGACTCAGGGCGGTGTCCGCAAGGCGATCCAGAGTGGGGTCGTTCTGCACCAGGCCGTTCTCCACGAGGCCGCAGTGCCCGTGGGAGGTGTATTCGCAGAGACAGACGTCGGTGATCACCATGAGCTCGGGGTAGGCCCGCTTGATCCGCTGCACTGCCTCCTGAATGACCCCCCGGGGATGGCTGGCTCCACTTGCCTGTTCATCCTTGTGTTCCGGGACGCCGAAAAGCACGATCGCCCTCAGGCCCTGCCGAACCGGCTGTTCCAGCTCCCGGAGCAGGGCCTCGCGGCCCAATTGGAACTGGCCAGGCATGGAGGCGATCTCGCGCCTGGCCTCGGGATCGTCTTCCACCACAAAGTAGGGCTGCACCAGATCTTGCCGTTCCAGGCGGATCTCCCGCACCATATCGCGCAGCCCGACGGTGTTGCGCAGTCGTCTTCCGCGAAAGCAGGGCTCGCTCGGGGTCATAGGTCCTCCAGCCTCGGATGTATCCTGGCCAGGCGCTTCAGCCGGTCTGGGCCTCGTGCAGGCCGATCTCTTGGTCGGTGAGATAGCAGGCGGGATCCGGGGCCCACATATCCCCGTAGTAGGCCTCGGCGCGGGCCCGGAAATTGCCGGCGCAGACATCCAGGAAGCGGCAGGCGGCGCAACGGCCGTGGACGTGCCGCTTTTTCCGTTTCAGCTTTTGCAGCAATTCGTTTTCCGTATCAACCCATATCCGGGAGAAGGGGCGCTCCAGGACATTGCCCAGAACATGCTCCCTCCAGAACTGATCCGGATGCACCCGGCCGTCCCAGGAGATGCAGCCGATGCCCCGCCCGGAGTTGTTCCCCTCGTTGTACTGCAGGAGCTGCCAGACTTTCGCGGCGAGCTCGGGATTCTCCCGGAGCAGGCGGAGATAGATGTAGGGTCCGTCCGCGTGGTTGTCCACGGTGAGCACTTCCTTGGCCATCCCCTGCTGGTGCAGCTGCCGGGTCCGGTCCAGGATCAGGTCCACGACCTGCCTGGTCTGGGCGTGGCTCAGATCCTGCTCCATGAGCTCCGAGCCGCGGCCGGAATAGACCAGGTGGTAGAAGCAGACCCTGGGGATCTCGCGCTCCCGCAATATGTCGAATACTGCCGGAACCTCGTCCGCGTTGTTCCGGCTCACGGTCATGCGCAGGCCCACTTTCAGGCCCTCCATCTGGCAATTCTCCACTCCCTGCATGGCCCTGTCGAAGGCCCCGTCCACCTGGCGGAAGCGATCGTGCACCGCGCGCGTGCCGTCCAGGGAAATGCCCACGTAGGACAGGCCGATGGAGCGGAGCTCCCGCGCCTTGTCCCGGGTGATCATGGTCCCGTTGGTGGAGATCACGGCCCGCATGCCCTGCTCCACCGCAAAGGAGGCCAGCTCGCTGAGATCGGATCGCACCAGGGGCTCGCCCCCGGAAAAGAGCAGAACCGGGGAACCGAAGTCGGCCAGATCGCTGATGATTTCCTTGGCCGCCGCGGTCCCGATCTCCTCCTCGCTCTGCGCGGTGGCCCGGGCGTAGCAGTGAACACAACGCAGATTGCAGCGCCGGGTCACATTCCAGACCACGACCGGCTTCTTGTCCTGGGAGAACTGCAACAGATGCGAAGGCAGATCCCGGGACCTGCGCTCGTAGCGCAGGGCGTCCGAGGGCTCCACCGCATTGCAGTAGAGTTTGGATACACCGATCATATCTCTTTCCTTTTTCCGCCTGCGGCCTGCCCAGGCATCAGGCGGAAGGCCATTCCTCAGACAGCTTGGTTTCCGGATGAAAACCAGCTGTGGTTTCTTTTTTGCAATAAGAAGCAAAGATGTATTGACCTAGGCCAGTAATTTTCTTGCTTCTTCTTTTTCCAAGACAAAAAGCGTGCCTGACCGAAAACCGTGATTGGACGTAAACATGCCCAGATACGAGGAGCAAAAAATTTTGAAACCGCAGTGTATCCTAATACATGAGGATTTCAAAATTTTGCAGCGACGAAGGAGATGGGTGAGTTTTCGTCCAAGCACCAGCTACTGGATCCTGTCCGTGGGGCAGGGAGCGGAGCGGATGCTCTTGATGAGCTCCTCCTTGGACACCTGAAGGCTCTTGTGCAGCTCCTGCTTCTTCTCGCGAGACAGGGCCTGGAAGGAGCGCTTGGCGAGCAGATTGTCCAATTGATCCATCTCTGCGTGAATGGTGTTCACCCGCTCCTGGAAATCGGGATCCTGGATCCACAGCCTTCCGGAAACATCGGCCATTTGACGGATATCCTGGACCATCTTCCGAAAGTTTCCGGAGGAGAGCCTTCTGCGCTCCTCGACCCGGGCTCGCAAGACGTGCAAGCATTTGCTGATCCAGCCTCGCATCATCCCTTCTCCGGGCATACGCGGCGTTTTCCATCCGCGGAGCTCATCAGGCAAGCCCCGAGGCCCCGCTCAAGAGGAGGACAAAGGCAACCTGCAACACAATAATGGGCAGCGCGGCTTTGAACGAATTCGTGCCGTGGACAAGCTTGAATCCGAAAAAGAGGCATACAAGCTGCCATATGCCGCCAACCCACATCCCGAAAACAGGAACCAGGGCCAGGACCATGGGGGCTGCGGAATAGCAGACAACCCGGAAGGTCCCTTCGAACCCCGCGGAACCTTCCCCTAGGGCGATCAAAAGAAGATGGTACAACCCGCTGCTCAGGAAAAGATTGATGAGCATGAACACGGGAAAGACGAGGAGAAAGGTCAGTGATCCGATCCCTGTGAGGCCCACGTGGAAGAGCCCCCCGGCCTCGCCCTGGGCCTGGGGAAACAGCCCGCTCATGAGCCAGAGGACCATGGCGAGGGCGGGGACCTCCATAATCAGCAGATAGAACGCCGTGGGCTGACCGAAGCCGTCCCCACCGGACAGACCGCTGAAGAACTCCACAGGTGTGAGCATCACCTGCTTCACGGTCTGGAAAAGCCCCGGAAAAAATCCCAGGGATTCGAGGTCCTCCCAGGGGACGTGCTTTGCTTCCCCCCGGTCTTCCCGGCCCCGGGCTTTCCTGCCCGCTTCAACGTCCGATGCGGAGGTATCGCCGCCTATTTCCTCCAATCTGCGCCAGATGTCCTCCCCGTCGGCAGGCCCGTTCGAGCCGGGGCGGGATTCATCTCCTTCCCGAGGCTCCTCTCCGGTGGCCGCGGAGGACGTCTCTGCGCTTTCGTCCCCGGTTTCCTCCAGAAGCAAGGATTCCTCTTCCTCCCGGAGGCGAAACTTGTGCCGGCACTTGGGGCACGTGGCAAGCCGGGCCGTGGGGGGAATCCTGTCCTCGGGCATATCACGGCTGAAACCGCAATTGGGGCACGTTATCCGCATAATCCTTCTCTATTTCCTCGCATCCGCACGCAAAACCCAGCCATGCCCCACGAACCAAGATCCAAGGGTGCCGTCCTCTCGCGTGGAGGCGCCTGTTCCAGATCTACCATTGTTCCTCTCGCGACCCGGAAACGATTTTCCTCCGGTGGGCCCGGCAAGTCACTCCTCGATCCGTTCGAAGTATTCCTTTTCCGCCCCGCACTTGGGGCAGACCCACGTGTCAGGGAGATCCTCGAAGGGCGTTCCGGGCTCGATGCCCTGCTCGTAGTCGCCCTCCTGCGGGTCATACACGTATCCGCAGGGGCTCTCGTATTTGTACATGAACATCTCCTGTCTTCCTCTTCCGGAATCCTCTCCGGAAGGCCGTGTTATAGGCCCAAGCACGCAGAGGCAGCGGAATAAGGACCTGACTCCGGCAGCATTCGGGACGGGCCAAGGTATAAACACGATCCGAATACACCGAAGTATTCAGCCGGGTCAAGTCGAGACCGGGGGACGCGGGCGTCCACACTTCGAGTCGGAGAGACGCCGCGTACCCGTCCCGGCGCGTCAGACCTTTTCCACAGTGGGCTGCCTGCTGCCGGCCGCGCCCAGCTCCTGCATCTTGACCAGCTGCACCTGGCAATCCACGCCGTGAACCTGGTTGAGGTGCTCGTACTCGATGTGCTCCAGGCCCGCGGCATCGATGGACAAGGGGGAGTGGGAGGCGAAGATCCCCACGTCCTTGATGTACTTGTCCCCCTGCACCGGAGCGCAGTCACAGACCGTGCTCACGTCGTTGGCAAAGTTGACGTAGCTCACCTTGCCCGGAGGAAAGACATCCATCACCCCCTTGGCCGCGACGGAGACACCGAGGAGGATCTTATCCCGGTTCTCCAGGGTGATGGCGCCCTCGGGGCAGGAGGAGCTGCAGATGGGACAGCGCATGCAGTTGGGGCTGTCGATCACCGCCACATCGCCCTCCAATCTGGGGAGGTCGAACCAGCAGGCCTCGACGCAGACGCCGCAGCCCTGGCAGTGCTCCTGGTGCACCACGAGATCGAGGAGCCGGTGCTGCTCCAGCTTGGTCTTCTTGGTCACGCAGCCCATGCCCACATTCTTGATCGCGCCCCCGAAACCGGTCAGGGGATGGCCCTTCAGGTGCGAGACCACGATCATGGCGTCCGCCTGGTCCACCGCGCCGGCCACTTCCACGTCCTCGAGCAGGGGATCGGGGGAGGGCCGGCTCACCCCGTTTTCGCTCATCAGGCCGTCGGCCACGATAAAGGGCGCGAAGCCGAAGCCATTGGCCACCGCGGTTTCCATGTGGTCCACCGCGTTGTTGCGCTTCAGGGGATAATAGGTGGTGCTGTCCGTGAGGAAGGGCTTGCCGCCCAGAGAGCGCACCCGGTCCACGATGTGCTTGAGGAAGAAGGGCCGCACGTAATTGGGATTACCCAGCTCCCCGGCATGCAGCTTGATGGCCACCTTGTCACCCGGGCTGACCACGTCGAAGGTTCCCGCGCTTTCATACAGGGCCTTGCTGCGCTCCAACATGTCCCCGTTCATATTCCAGGGCACGAAGTAGACCTTGTCCGCGTCCATAACGCCTCCTTGATTTTGACCCGAGTCAGACGCTCAGCTAGATTGGAAGTACCCTCGCAGGATTGACTTCATGTTCCGCAATCCGCGGGTTAACCCCTGCAGCGGACCCGTCAGCGGGCCCAAACGGAGAGAAGCCCGCCTGCGCGGAATGGTTCACATGTTCCTTGTCCACTACGGAAAGTGTAACAAGGGAGAAAAAGAATAGGAAGGAGGTCCGGGGATGTCAAACTCCGCCGCGGCAGAGCGTCGCCTGTTCATCGGGACCAGCGGCTGGAACTACAAGAACTGGAAGGAGGATTTTTACCAGGGCGTGCCCCAAAAGCGGTGGCTGCAGCACTACGCCGCCCAGTTCGACAGCGTGGAGGTCAACGCCACCTTCTACCGCCAGCTCAAGGAGGACACCTATCGCAAATGGATGCGGGAGACACCGGAATCCTTTTTCTTCGCCATCAAGGGCACCCGCTTCGTGACCCATGTCAAGCGCCTCAAGGACCCGGAGGAATCCGTGCTGAAACAGCGGGACAACGTGGCCCCCCTTTTCCCCAGGCTATGCGCTGTCATCTGGCAACTGCCGGCCACCCTGCAGAAGGACGCGGACAGGCTCCGTGACTTCGCCCGGGCCCTGTCCCGGAACTGGTCCCGAACCCCGCACGCAGTGGAGTTCCGCCACGACTCCTGGTTCGACGAGGAGGTGGCCCGGATCCTTGCCGAACACGACTTGGCCAACTGCCTCTCCGACGCACCGGACTGGCCCATGTGGGACCGTGTCACGTCCGACCTGGCCTATGTCAGGCTCCACGGCCAGACCGAGCTCTATCGCTCCGAATATTCCGAGAAGGATCTGGCCCGATGGGCGGCCCAAGCCCGGGATTGGCTGGACCAGGGGAAAACGGTGTCCATCTACTTCGACAACACCGACGGCAACCACGCCTTCCGCAACGCGCTCCGATTGCGGGAAATGCTTTCCTGAGGCAGAAGAAATGCAGTTGACAGCTCGGGACAGCGACTCTAGGCTGATGGTCCTTCGGAAAAGGCCTCCATCAAGGGAACTGATCGGCGCATGGCTCCCCCGGCCACCGACATGAGACGTTCCCGGATCCCCGTCCAGCGACAACCGTTCTGGCTCAAGCGAACCGCATCT
>JAIPDU010000072.1 GCA_021737525.1 Desulfohalobiaceae bacterium
AGGCCGAAGAGAGAACAAAGCATGATAACTATTACAGGGCTAAACAAATTAAGTACATTCTGACCCACGAGGACTTTCCATGAGCTCAGTTGCGCTCTGGCCACACTCATCAACTTGAATCCGTTCTTAGTCCTGTAAAATCCGGATTTTGTCCCCTTGTTCTCCGAAACAGGAACAACCCGCATATCCTCCTTGTTGATCTGCTGATTCACCTGGGACATGTCCGGATGGGCCACGATATTGCCCTCTTCGTCGGTCACAATGGCGAAGCCGGTCGGCATGTACTGGGTAAGGTCGGACACGGATTTCTGGAGGGACTCCAGATCCAGCTCCGCAAGAATCATGCGGTCCTTGGAAAGCCTCCGGAGCATGCTGACCACCAGCTCCTTCTTGTGGCTGGAATAGTAGGGGGAGGTGAGATAGTATCCCTGGCTGATGGAGGAGGAACGGATCAGGCCGGAAAAATCGGTTGTTCCCGCGTCCTCGGGCACGGAGCGCAGGGTGTTGCCAAAGAAATTCAGGATATAGACTTGCTGGAAGTTGGAGCTCCCCTGCAGAAAATTTTTCAGATCCGACAGATCCGAAGCGGGCCCCATAAAGAAGGTCGCCGCATATTCGAGGTCCCTGTTGCACTCGGACAGATAACTATCCACATAGTCCGCCACCGCCCGGGCATTGTACTGCTGATTCCGCTGAATGAAATGCAGTTGATAGACGCCCCAGGCCGAAACCACGAGAAGGAGCCCGCCAACCGAGAGGAGCAGCCATCTGGTGAGAAACTTGTGGACAATACTGTACAGCCGCTCGGAGCGCGCTGTCCTGCGAGAGGGCTTCAATTCCGGCCTCCGGTGACGTCGAGTTTTTCGGCTCCTTCCCCTGCCCGGAGCCAATGGCGTGGATCCGGGGCCCTCCCGGTCCTCATCCCCCCCACAATGCCTGCATCTTGGCACTTTCGCCCCTTTTGCGCTGCAAATGACACTACCATATACAGACGTTTCGGACAAGCCCGGAGTGCTCTTTAGCCCGGTGCCCCGTATCCGGCCCGGACCGAGCTGCTTTCTCAGCCATTTTTCACCGGACGGGCTCAACGTGGCGGGGCGTCTTAAAGCTGATGCTGATTTCGGGATGGCGCGGAAGAGGCCATTCGGGAAGGAAGTCTTCCCGAACGGCCACGGGGAGGGGATCAGGATTTAGCGATCTGCGGTCCGAGAGGAAGGATGGTCCGCTGGTAGACCGTGTTCAGGATAAGTCCGATCAGGGTGTACAGGGCGAATATACCAGCCAGGAGAAGAAGGATTCCCGTGGCCATATGGAACCCATGCGACAGGACCTTCAAATCGATGAACGCTAGCAGGAACAGGGCCACATCAATGGGTACGAGCACCAGGACCAGGCTCAGGGGAGATTTGAAGAACGCTGGCGTGGCCCCGGTGAGAACAATGGCGATGGGGAGCATGATCCATCCCAGGATCCTGGAGTCGAGACTCAGCCCGTGCATCGCCGCGAAGTAGCTGAACATGGTCTCCATGCCCAGGGCGAGCATAAGCAGGCAACCGAAGATGCAGAAGACGTTGCCCCCGGCGATGCTGCCGTGATCGAGCTCCTTGAGGCCTGTGAGCAACTGAACGATGAACCCTGCAAAGAGAAAGATGGAGAGCAGGGGAATCGCCGAGGGTTTGACCAAGCCCGTGTGCAGGGCAAAAATGCCGAAGACGGCGACAGCGAGCGCGGCCAGTCCCATGGGTGCCGGATTTGCGGGTTCGTGATGCGCCATGTGAGCCTCCTTTGCTTTTGCAACATGATCAGTTCGTCCAACTCTCTTCACAGCTCTTGCGTTGTGGATTACGTCCTGTCGACACAACAGGAGCCGGAAGGATCGTTTCCTCCCGACTCCTGAAAGAACGTCCTAATTCTTGGAGCTCAGCTCCGGGAAGTCCCAGTAGAAGTACTCCTCCTTGTCCCGATCAGTGCCCTTATCCTGCTTCTTGTGCTCGTTTTCCCTGAGCTCGATGCGGCGGATCTTGCCGCTGATGGTCTTGGGCACCTCCTCCACGAACTGCAGGATCCGCGGAATCTTGAACTTGGGCAGGATCTGCATGCTGTGCTTGAACAGCTCCAGAGCGAGATCCTTGGAGGGCTCATACCCCTTGCTCAGGATGACATAGGCCTTGACCAGCTGATAGCGCTCCGGATCCGGAACGCCGACAACAGCGGACTCGGCCACTGCCGGATGCTCCACCATGGCGCTCTCCACCTCGAAGGGGCCCACCCGGAAATCCGAGGACTTGATCACGTCGTCCGCGCGCCCCACGAACCACCAGTAGCCGTCCTCGTCCACATAGGCCCGGTCTCCGGTGTAGTAGAAGTTGTTCACGAAGACTTCCTGCATCTTCTTGGGATTGCCGATGTATTCGGTGAACAGGCCGATGGCCCGCCAACGGTCCAACCGGACCACAATGTGCCCTGTTTCGTTGACCTCCTTGATCTCGTTGGCCTCGTCGTCCGCCAGGGTCACGTCGTACATGGGGGAGGGGACGCCGAAGGAGCCGGTGCGCATGGTCTCCTTCATCCAGGGGGCGTTGCCGATCATGGCCGTGGACTCGGTCTGCCCGAAGAAGTCCCGGATCACGTCCCCGGTGTGCTTCTTCCATGTCTGAATGGCCTCGGGATTGAGCGGCTCGCCCGCGCTCACGGAGTGCCTGAGCGCGCTGAAGTCGAACCGCTCCAGCTCCATCCGGACGAACATGCGCCATCCGGTGGGCGGGGCGCAGAAAGTGGAGACCTTGTATTTGCTCACGTAGTCCAGGTACTTGTTTCCGTCCAGGGCCTTGAAAAAGAAGCCCGCGACGGTGGCCCCCATGTTGAAGGGCGCGAAAAAGCTGCTCCAGGCCCACTTGGCCCATCCCGGAGCGCTCAGGTTGTGGTGGATGTCATCCGGCCTGATCCCGATCATCATGGCTGTGGACAGGTGCCCCACGGGATAGGAGGTCGCGGTGTGGCCCACTCGCTTGGGCAGACCGGTGGTCCCCGAGGTGAAGAAGCAAAACAGCAGATCGTCGCACTTGGTCGGAGCCGCTTCCGCGCTCTCCGATTCCTGGTCCAGCTCCGCGAACGACGTCCACCCCTGCTTCTGGCCCAGAATCAGCTTGACCTTGGGGCTGGCCCCTGTCTTGTCCAATGCCTCGTCGATCGTGGGCACAGAAGCGGCATCCGCTACAACCACGTCCGGAGGATAGGTCTCGAACCGGAACTGCAGCTCCCGGACAGTCATGGTCGTCGCCGTGGGCACCGCAATCAGGCCGCCCTTGACCGAGGCCAGATTGGCGAACCATGTTTCGGGCACGATCGGAGTCATCATGTACATGTTGTGCCCCTTTTCCACTCCGAAGCGGCGCAGGTAATTCAGGAGCCTGTTCGCTTTGTCCGCCATCTGGCTATAGGTGTAGCTCCTCTCCTCCCCGCTCTCCATGTCCGCCCAGATCAGTGCCGTCTTGTCCCCTTGCCGGGCCACGTGCAGGTCTTCGAAGATCTCTTTCGCCCAGTTGAAGTGTTCCGGAAAGCTGGTGCTGTTCACCTCCCGGAAAAAATCCTCCACTGCCTGGGCCTTTTCCCGGTCATCCGGCTTCTTGGCGATGTCCATGGCCTGTTTAAAAGTGCTCTGCAAATCCATTTGAGCCTCCTTGATCAAGCGTTTGCCCGAGATTGGCCTTTTTGTTTCCGCGCGGGCTCCTTGGTTTCATAGCAACGTTCCTGCCCTGAATTGCGGGAAATCAGCGCAGGAATCGACTCCGCAGCTCATCCGCCAAAGTATGCGGATCGGACCTCTTGTCCGCGATCCGTTGAACAATGTCCTTCAATTCTCCGCTTTCCTCCAGCTCGTGGACGACGGGATCCAGAAGGGACGTTCTGAGGGAGTTGAGGAACTGCAGACGGGCCTTGCGGTATTCCCGCTGGGCGAGGACCTCAGTGTCCACAAGCACCTGGTAGTGCTCGTCGATTTTGGCTCGCAGCTCCTCCACTTGCTGCGCGAAATCCTCCGGATGGGCAATATCCCGCAGCATGAGCACCGGCGGCCTCCACCCGGAGTGATGCTCGCTGACCATGTTCAGCATCCGCATGAGCTCCTGGTAGAGCTTGCTCGCCCCCTTCTGATCCGCCTTGTTGATCAGGAAAAGATCGGCGATCTCCATGATTCCGGCCTTGAGGGTCTGCACCTCGTCCCCCAGTCCTGGGGTCAGGGCCAGCAACACGGTGTGGGCGTTGTTCATAACATCCACCTCGGACTGCCCCGTGCCCACGGTCTCAAGGATGATGCGGTCCATGCCCATGGCGTCGAGGACGTGCACCGCATCGTCCACAGCCGCGGCAAGGCCGCCCAGAGCCCCGCGCGTGGCCAGGCTGCGGATGAAGACGCCCTTGTCCTCGGCGTGCTTCTGCATGCGCACCCGATCGCCGAGGATGGCTCCCCCGCTGAAGGGGCTGGTGGGGTCCACCGCAAGCACGCCCACCGTGTGGCCGGTAGCCCGATAGCTGCTGATGAGGTGGTCCGTGATGGTGCTCTTGCCCGCGCCTGGGGCCCCGGTAAGGCCCAGGACACGCGCCCTTCCGGTCCAGGGAAACAGCTCCTTGACCACCTCTCTGGCCCGGGGATTCTTGTCCTCCAGATTCCTGATCAACCGCGACGCCAGGCGGATATCCCCGCCTCGAATCCTTTCAGCCGTGCTCATGTCCGTCTGGTCCTTATGCATCTTGTCCCGCTCAGAGGATCCGCCGATCTAGAGCGCCTCTCGGGGCGTCACATTCCCCTCGATCCAGTCGATGATGGTTTGGATATGGGTCCCCGGGGTAAAGACCTCCCTGATCCCCTGCTCGTAGAGGTAGGAAATGTCCTTGTCCGGGATGATGCCTCCCCCGATAACCGGGATGTCTCCGGCACCGCGTTCATCCAGCAGCCGGACCACCCTGGGGAAGAGGTGCTTGTGAGCCCCGGAGAGGCAGCTGAGGCCGATGAGGTCCACGTCCTCCTGCAGGGCGGCTTCCACAATCTGCTCCGGCGTCTGGTGGCAGCCGGTGTAGATTACCTCGTATCCCGCGTCGCGAAAGCTCCGGGCCAGCACCCTGGCCCCCCGGTCGTGGCCGTCCAGACCGGGTTTGGCCACCATGACCCGCAAGTTCTTCTGCGCCATGCTCGCCTCCGTGTCACTGTATGGAAATCATTTCATTGCCCTGTATTGAGCCCTTCTTGCCGCAAAACCCGGGGTTCGCTTCGCGAATTTCACGAACCCGGCTCGGCTTTCCGGCCCGTCTCTTCCGCTCACCCGAAAACTTGAACGATCCGATCCCGAGCTTTGCCTTCCAATCCCAACCCGGAACCCAGAACCCGGAACGTTGAACCGGGAACGGGGAACGGGGAACCTAAAACAGTCCCGGATCCCGGTACTCCCCGTACACCTCGCGGTAGACGTCGCAGATCTCCTGCTCCGTGGCCTGATTCCGCACAGCCTCGATGCAGTGGGGCATGACATTGTCCCCCTTGCGGCATGCGGTGCGCAGCTCGTCCAGGCATTTCTTCACCGCCCGCTCCTCGCGGCTGGCGCGCACCCCCCGCAGCCGCTCCAGCTGGGAGCGCTCCACTTCCTCGTCGATATCCAGCAGGGGACATTCCTCCGCTTCTTCCGTGACGTACTTGTTCACCCCGACCAGGGTCTTCTCCCCTGATTCGACCTGATGCTGATACCGAAACGCCGCATCCGCGATCTCCATCTGGGGGTAGCCTCGATCGATGGCCGCAAGCATGCCGCCCATCTCGTCGATCTTCTCGATGTACTCCCAGGCGGCCTCCTCCATCTCGTTGGTCAGCTTCTCCACGAAGTAGGACCCGCCCAGGGGATCCACGGTATTGTCCACCCCGGTCTCCTCGCCGATGATCTGCTGCGTGCGCAGGGCGATCTGCACCGAATGGTCCGTGGGCAGGCAGTAGACCTCGTCCAGGGAGTTGGTGTGCAGGGACTGGGTCCCGCCCAGGACCGCGGCAAGCGCCTCTGTCGCGGTGCGCACCACGTTGTTGTACGGCTGCTGCGCAGTCAGGGAACAGCCGGCGGTCTGGGTATGGAAGCGGAGCCACCAGGAGCGGGGGTCCTCCGCTTTGTAGCGCTCCCGCATAACATTGGCCCAGATGCGGCGCGCCGCGCGCATCTTGGCGATCTCCTCGAAGAAATCGATGTGGGAGTTGAAGAAGAAGGACAGCCTGGGAGCGAACTCGTCCGGGTGCATCCCCTTTCGCTCCATCACGTCCTCCACGTAGGCCATGCCGTCGCGCAGGGTAAAGGCGAGCTCCTGCGCCGCGGTGGAGCCGGCCTCCCGGATGTGGTACCCGCTGATGCTGATGGTGTTCCATTTGGGTACGTGCCTGGCCCCGAACTCCACGGTGTCGCTGATCAGCTTGATGGAGGGCTCCGGAGGGAGCATGAAGGTCTTCTGAGCGATGAACTCCTTGAGCATGTCGTTCTGGATGGTGCCCCCGATCCTGTCCAGCGGCACCCCCTGCTCCTGGGCGCAGGCGCAGTACATGGCCCACATCACCGTGGCCGGGGGATTGATGGTCATGGAGGTGGTCACCTGGTCCAGGGGGATGTTGTCCACCAGGATCTTGAAGTCCTCCAGGGTGTCGATGGCCACGCCGCAGCGGCCGCACTCCCCCTCGGCATGGGGATCGTCCGAGTCGTATCCCATGAGAGTGGGAAAATCGAAGGCGGTGCTCAGGCCGGTCTGGCCCTGCTTCAGCAGCATATGCCAGCGTTCGTTGGTGTCCCTGGCCGTTCCCATCCCGGAGAACATGCGGTAGGTCCAGAGCCTGCCCCTGTACCCCGTGGAGTGGATTCCCCGGGTGTAGGGATAGACCCCGGGATAGCCGATATCGTTCTCGAAATCCGTGTCCTGGATGTCCAGGGGATCGTAGGTCCGCTTGACTGGATGGTCGGAGACGGTGGTGAAACGCTTGTCCCGCTCCCCGTGCTTCTCCACCACCCGCCGGACCTCGTCCTCCCATTTCTTTCGCAGGCTGCTGCAGGAGTCCAGAAGTTCCTTGGAAAAATACATAGCATCCCTCGGGTCTCTTTTAACCGCCAAGACGCCGGGAGCGCCAAGGATACCGCCAAGGGAAGAAGCGGGCTCGACAGGCAAAGCCTGTCCCTTGCCCTAACCCCCCTGTTAAACAGGCTTCGCGTTTAACGGGGCAGGCGGCAAAGGGAAACTCCTTACTTGGCGTTCTTGGCGTCTTGGCGGTTCGTTCTTGTGAGATTGAATCCAGCCTCCGTTACCGGTCGTCTGTATCCAGCTTGGCCCATATCGCCACTCGGCTAGCTGTAAGTGTAGAATCCGCGCCCGCTCTTGCGCCCCAGCCAGCCTGCGTCCACATAGGACCGAAGCAGCGGGGCGGGCCGGTACTTGGGATCGTTGTAACCTTCCAGAAGCACGTTCATGATGGACAGCACCGTGTCCAGGCCGATGAGGTCGGCCAGGGCCAGCGGGCCCATGGGGTGATTCATCCCCATCTTCATGATGCTGTCGATGCCCTCAACCGAGGCGACGCCCTCGTAGAGCTCCCAGATGGCCTCGTTGATCATGACCATGAGCACCCGGTTGGAGACGAATCCGGGGACGTCGCGGCACTCCACCGGCACCTTGCCCAGCTTCTCCGCCGTCTCCTTCACCGTGGCGGTCACCTCGGGATCGGTGGCCAGGCCGTTGATGACCTCCACAAGCTTCATCACCGGCACCGGGTTCATGAAGTGCATCCCGATCACCCGGCTGGGCCGATTGGTGGTCGAGCCGATACGGGTGATGGGCAGGGAGGAGGTGTTGGTGGCCAGGATCGCCGAAGCCGGGGCATTCTGGTCCAGCTCGGAAAAGACCTTGGCCTTGACCTCCATCTTCTCCACCACGGCCTCGACCACGAGATCCCTGTCCTTGACCGACTCCAGGCTCGTGGTGGTCTGGATCCGCCCCAGGGCGGCGTCGCGGTCCGCCTGGGAGA
>JAIPDU010000073.1 GCA_021737525.1 Desulfohalobiaceae bacterium
CAGGAGGAGCCTTAGAAAATTCAGAACCGGAGCCTCCTCGCTCGAAAAACCCAGTGGTGGCTTTCGCGGATCTGAATCAATAAGCGTATTCCCGGAAAGACCTCCCTCCTCGAGCGTGCCCTCGATCCCTGGCAGATGCCTCTTAAAGGGACCCTCCGTCCCTTGTGGCCGCCAGCGTAACAGCCCTGTTGCGTCTTGCAATAGCTGGCTGCCATTCCGAAACAATCCGCAATAGGCTGTCCCCCATTTTATACTGAAACACCAACAAAGCTATTGCATTCTGAAACAAAAAAACGAGGCCCGAAGGAAAGGACCGTCCTTTCAGCCTCATGTACACGGGAAAAATATCTTGGCATTCTTCTTGCTTAACAAATATGCATATCCTTTGCCAAGGAGGGGGATCATGAACAAATTGCTCGAACGACTGGAGACGTTATTCATGGCAGCAGCCTTTGCTGAAGCAAACAATATGAAACTATTCAAACTAAGTATGAATGGGTCTCTTGCTGAAGATTCTTTTGAATCCAACCGCTCCAGAAAAAATCAAAATGATAAATCAAAAAAATTTTTCGGAGTATTTGGAAAAGCAGCAATGCAATAATTTTATTTTTGATTTTTCGTTATCATTAGAGATGTTTAGCTGAAATGTCCAATGTATAAGAATTTATTATGAAAAAAATCCTATTGGCCATCAATGGAGTCAATCCACGTCGTCCCCCTTTTCTCTACGCGCTGCAGTATTGCCGTGTGATGAGGTCCGGGCTCTTTGTTCTTCAGATCCTAGATCCCAAGCGCTATCTCAATCTGGGCTACTACCTGAAATACAAAGCCAGGCTTGTCCATCAATACCTCGAGGACACCATGGCCGCGGCAGCCCTTTCGGAATCAGGCAATCATGATCTCGTTCAGGATTTTCTGCAACAGGGAAGGGAGAATATCGAGCAAGCCATTCTCACGGAATGCGAACAGGAAGTGTCCCTGTCCCTTGATCAGCGAATCGGCGACACGCGCAAGGAAATCCTTTCCTTTCTCGAATCCCGCAACGATATCGCGCTCGCTGTGTACGACGCCCCTCAAGAGACAGATCCCGGTCAAAGGTTGAGCGCAGAGGAGTCCCGCCTGCAGCGGGACATACCCTTCAAGCTGGGCATACCTTTGATCATGCCGGCAGATCATTTTTCCCGCCGGGAATGAATCGGTATCAGACCCCTTACTCAATGTGTGGACTGAAACAAGGAGTGTGACCAATGCTGTCCGTTCTGAAGAGATCACCGGAGCTTACCGTGCTCGTCCTCCTCGCTGTCGCCGGGTACGCGTTCATGGGAATCTTCTCCCATGTAACAGGCACCGAGGTACTCAGCGCGACCTCGGTATGGGGAATTGTCTTTGGATCCTTTCTCCTTAGCACGGCCATCGCCATCGTTGCCGTCATTGCCGGAATCGGAGGCGGGGTGCTCTTCACTCCGGTGGTCATGGCCTTCACCTCCATGGACACCCTGATCGTGCGTTCCACCGGGCTCGTGGTGGCCATGTTCAGCGGCCTCGTGTCCTCCGGCCCCTTCATGAAAAAGGGACTCGCAGACATCAGGCTCGTTTTCTTCGCCTCCGTCCCCGTGGTGGTCGGCGCCATTTCGGGCTCCTTCGGAGCCATCTTTCTCTCCGCCTATATGGGGCCGGCCGGAGATGGCATCGTCCGGCTCCTGCTCGGATTGATCCTCGTCTTCATCGCCTTCATGTTCATCCTCGGCGGGGCGAAGACCGAGTACCCCCAACCCAAGAAGATCGACAACCTGAGCCGGACCCTCGGTCTTCGCGGATCCTATTTCGAGGAATCCATGGGCCAGCGGATCGATTACCAGGTCACCAAGGCCCTTCCCGGTATCGTGCTCTTCTTCCTGGTGGGCTTCACCGGCGGTTTCTTCGGGCTCGGGGGCGGATGGGCCGTGGTCCCTGTCCTCAATCTGGTCATGACCACGCCGCTCAAGGTTTCCGCCGCCTGCAGCGGCGTGCTCCTCGCCCTGGGCAACTCCTGCGCCATCTGGCCCTACATCATGTACGGCGCGCTTCTTCCCGTCTTCGTGGCCCCGTGGATGATCGGCCAAGTCGTGGGAGGCATTCTGGGCGCGCACATCCTGAGCAAGATCAAGGCCGGCATTGTCCGGAACATTCTCATCGCCATCCTACTGCTCACCAGCGTCAAGCTCATCGCGCGGGGGGCGGAAACGCTGATGGGGGTCAACATCCCCGTATTCTGAGCCTCATCCACCAGAATCTCGCGGGATGGCACCTATACGAGCCCTGTTGTGCAGATGACCCGTATTTTGGGGAAACCGAATGATGCACACGGATGAATAAGCTGGAATCCAGGAGGTATGAAGCATGAACGTCAAGGACAACATGGGACGAGGCGTCAAGTCCGACACAAAAGAGGGCCGGACGGAACAAGGGAAAAGCACGGGCAAGATCCTGGAGGACATGTTCACCGCCGTAACCTTCGCCGAGAGGAACCTCCCGGAAAAGGCCCGTCAGTACCTGGATGCTCCGCCTCGAGTCCGTACAGTTAGCCGCAGCCTGGAGGATGCCTTCGTCGCAGGCGCATATGCCGAGGAAGGGGCCCATGAGACGGCTCGGGAATTTCTGGATTCCCGTCCTCCATTGGCGGGCAGGGTATACGGTGACATCGTCTACTGGGGCACGGTTGCCGCGACGATTCTGACCATCATCGGCCAAGTGGTCACCTTTGTGAGCAAGAGCACCTTCATGACCCCGTCCTATGTGCTGAGCTCCATCTGGCAACAGGAGTCGGTGGAGCAGATCTGGAAGGGGGCTATTGGCCATCTGCCGCAGGGCCACTGGTATCTGAAGCATCTGGGCACAGGTCCGGGAATCACCGAAATGAGCCTCGCCTTCGGGGTCTTTATCGTGATCCCGGCCCTGGTCGGAAGCGGTCTCATCCTCTTCCGGGAGAGGAACCGTCTTTTCGGCTCCCTGGCAGTGACCGCAGCCGTCATCACCACCGTGTCCATGGTGGGGCTGCTTCCGCTGCCGGTGGGGTAGGCCCGTGAGTCGGGCTTCCTTGAACCGGCATGCCCGGTCTTCACCCGGGCACGGCAAGGCATGAGCATGCGATACGCCCCTGCGCCCATTCAGGGAAGAGGGGCAGGGGCCTCCATCCCCCTAGGGTCCACAAGGCACAATTCGCATGCCCCAGGCTTCAGTCGCGCTTGGATTGCGCCGGCACCGCGGCTGGACCAGAAGCTTGACTTTCCGCCAGACAAGGGGCTTAAGCCGGAGCCTTAAAAGGATCAGAAGGAAATACAAGGCGAATGGATCATAAGGAGAGCGGAATATGGCGATCGTCACCATCTCCAGGGGATCATACACTCGCGGACGTGAGGTTGCGGAAAAACTGACCGAAAGGATGAATTACGAGCTCGTTTCCAGGGAGGTGCTCATTGAGGCATCCGAGCACTTCAATGTCTCCGAGATCAAGCTGGAGCGCGCGCTGCACAATCCTTTATCCGTTCTGGATCGCTTCACCAATGGCAAGCGCAGATACTTCGCGTACATCGAGAATGCAATACTTAACCACATGATCAAGAACAACATGGTCTATCATGGACTGACCGGACATGCCTTAATACCCAAAGTAAATCATTTGCTGCGTGTTCGTATACGCGCTGAAATGGAAGATCGAGTGGCGCGCGAAAGCGAACGGGAAAACATCAGCAAGGACGAGGCCCGATACTTGCTGAGCAAGGACGATGAGGAACGGCGCAAATGGAGCATCAACGTTACTGGCCATGATCCCTGCGATCCGTCTCAATACGATATCATATTCAATGCGAGCAAGACCCATGTTGAGGATATTGTCGATATCATTGCGAGCATTCTGCAAAAGGACTATATGCAAAATGATTCCGAATCCCAGAAAATGCTCGAAGATCTCGCCAAGGCTTCGGAAATCAAAGCTTCTCTGATCAATCAATTTCCCAGCGTGGAGGTGCATGTTCAGGGAGGAACCGCGATCATTCGCGTGCAGGGCAGCCTGGAACAGGAAGAATACCTGAAGCGTTCCGTTCGGGAACAAATGCCGACAATTCGAGGAATCCAAGACGTTCGTGTATCCGTCATTCCCTGGATCGGCTAAGGCCCAGCCTGTCTCAAGGGATATGACACAATCAGGATCCCGGTCGAGGGATTCCGCCCTATATTCCCCTGGGAGTCCCGGGTCCGACATCGGGACGTAATGGCCCGAAGGACCTTGGGAAGCTTATCTCCAGGCTTCCATTGGGGGGCATGATAGAGGATTTTTCAGAATACCGGGGAGGATAACCCGGACCGAGCGGCCTGGCCGCTCGGTCCGGGTGGAGCAGGAGGAGGGGAGCAACCGGTTCTAGTGCCCTCCCCCGCCGAGGATTCCGGAGGCGGCCAGGAGCAGGACCAGGACTTCCACAATCGCGATGGAGGTGAAGAGGAAGTCCTTCTTCTTGATGTACGCGGGAATAAGCGTGAGGTAGCCGATGATGGTCAGGGCGCCCATGATCACGATGCCGATGAAGTTGAGGAAGTCCCCGTACCCGATCAGGGCGAGCCAGCCCCATCCGCCGGGGATGTCCAGCCTTTGGGAGAACTCGTCCGAAGGCAGGTGCCACAAGTCGGTGACCTTGTCGATGCCGACAAAGGGCTCGATGATTCCGCTCAAATAGAAGAAGTAGGTGATGACCATGATCCCGATGCCGATCCAGCAGCCATACATCAGGAGCGTGGCGTAGGCCTTCTGCTCCGCGGGGACGTGTTCCAGTTCCTTTCCATTCTGTGCCGTCATATCGCAATCTCCCTCTTGTAGTGGTCAGGGTACTAAATGCCCAAGCCTTTGAGAAGGGCCCGAACACCGGCAAACAGCAGCACAGCGATCACAATGTAGCGGATGGCTGCGGGCTTGGCCCGGGCCAGGATCTTCACCCCCACCAGGGAGCCGAGCATGAGCCCCACGATGGAGGGGATGGCGACCAGGGGAATGATTCCGCCCTTGTTCAGATAGACCCAGGCTGCGGAGGTGTCGGTGATGGAGAGCAGGAACTTGCTCGTGGCCACGGAGATCTTCAGCGGAGCCCCCATCATCAGGTTGAGCACCGGGATATTGGCCCATCCGGCGCCCAGGCCGAACATGCCGGCCACCAGGCCGATGAGGACGAAGATGAGCAGTCCCCCCCAGGTCCGGTGGGTCTTGTACTCATAGATCTTGCCCGTGGTCTCCTCGATGTAGGAGCCGTGCATGCCCAGGGCCAGGCCGACCGCGTCCTGCTTGGTCACCACGGGATACTCCACGTTCTTGGAAAGGAGTAGCAGGATGGCGATGAAGATGATGGTCGCGCCCAGAAGGATCTGCACGATGGTCGTGGGCAGGGACAAGCCGATAAAGGCGCCGAGAATGGCGAAGGTCGAGGCGATCAGGGCCACCGGCAGGGCGAGGCGCAAGCTGGCCAGACCGCGCCGCAGCAGGCCGGGCCCCGCCATGAGCGCTCCGGCGAGGGCCACGAACAATCCCGCGCCGCGGACGAAGTCCAGATGAAAGGGGAAGAAGGCGCTCACCAGGGGCACATAGAGCACCCCGCCGCCCACACCGGCCAAAACGGCCAGGATGCCCAGCACGAAACAGAAGACGAAGAGCACCAGCGGCCAGAACCACCAGGGCCAGTCCGCTCCGCCGCCGGCTGCGGCAGCCGATTCCGCGGCCGCATACACCGGCGAGGTAAAGAGCATAAGGCTCAGCCAGAGAAAGACAGGAGTCACTCTTCGCGACAACCGCATGAACATAGGACCCTCCTCAGGTTTGTCATCCCCTCTCGTCGAGTTTGTGAAATTATACACAAAGCCAAGTGATCCGATACTAGTTTTTCCGCGCCTTGTCAAAACATGATCCCGCCTTGAGGCATGGCGGCGACAAGGCCCGTAGTCGGAAAAACAGCGCCTGGAACCGGGGACGGGGAAGCGGGGGAAGAAGCTTCCGGCGCCTCGAAACAGTCAAGCGAGGCGCCGGGCTCTTTGTGACATTGTGAACGCGGAGGACTTGGGGGAGGGAATCACTCCACGCTGTGGGTGAAGGTCTGGAAGTGATGATCCACCAGCATGGAGGTCTTGACCACTCCCTGCTCCTTGCGGGTGGAGATAAAGTCCAGGTAATGGGTCTTGCCGTACTCATCGAAGACGGTCACCCTGGTGCCGTCCTCGAAGCCTCCCTCCTTGAACCAGACATCCGGGGGAAGGAGCCAGGTCTTGCCGTAGGTCTCCCGGAATCGGAAATAGCCAGTGGCATCGCGGGGAAACTGGAGGTAGAGACTCAGCTCGTCCTCGCTCACACTACGCCCCAGGGCCTTTTCCAGCTCCTGTTTCTTCTGGTCCAGATCCGCATCCTGCGGGTTCCACATGCCGCCCTCCTCCTCCAGGATCCGATCCCAGGGCTTGCCGTCGCGGCGGCGATGCTCCAGGACCTTCTTCATGATCCAGTCCGGGGGGCGATGGAAGGGAAAGGGACCGTAACGTCCGAGCAGGAGCCGCTTCAGGTCGTCCGTGGGCTGCTCGAAGCGGCCGTAGAGGACGTTGTTCACCGCGGTGGCCCAGAGGATCTGGCTCCCGGGAGTAACAGACCATATCTCCCCAAATTCCTTGTTGATCACCGCCAGCTCCTCCGTGACCTCGTGGATCCGTTCCAGAAGGCCCAGCTTTTCCGCCTGCTCGAAGGCGATGCTCGCCGCCCCCCCGGTGAGCTTGTGCCGCTTCACCGTGGGGTCGAAGGCCTTGAACGGGGTCTCGAAACGCTCGTAATAGCGCCGTTCCTTGCGGATCTGGTCCGAGGCGTCCAACAGGGGCTGCACCTTGAGCCCGGCGGCATGGTAGCCGTATTCGTTCAGGATCTGGATCAGGCTGAGCGCCGGAGCCTGGGAGTAGACCCCGCCCCAGCCGTGGTCCGCGGCCTCCACGATCTTGGCCCCGCCTTCCACCGCCCCGATCATGCGGGCCAGGTCGTTGCCGTCGGTGTTGTGCCCGTGGTAGGCCAGGATCAGGCTGGGGAACCTGGTGCGGATGGCCCGGAAGAGCTCCTCGATGCGCTTGGGGGTGCCCACTGCGGAGTGGTTCTTCAGGCTGAGGATGATGTCCTTGCCGAAGGTGTCCACGATCTCCTTGACCTTGGCCAGATAGAAGGCATCGGTGTGGTTCTCCCCGGTGTTGAAGCAGAGGCTGGGCATGAGGAGCTTGCCCTGCTTCTGGACCTCCTCGCCCACGACGCGCATGTTGGGGATGTGATTGAGGAAGTCGTACACCCGCCAGACGTCCACATACCGGGCGAAGCGCCGGACCACGTGGCGCTGCACGTTGTCCGGATAGGGACGATAGCCGAAGAGGTTGCGCCCCCGGCAGCACACCTGGAGCATGGTGCGGGGCATGGACTTCCTGACCACGCGCAGCTTCTCCAGGGGGTCGATCTGCCTGTACATGAGGTCCATGTGCACAGCTGCCCCACCCGAGATCTCGAAGGCGAAGAACCCGGTCTCGTCGCGGTAGGGGGACACCTTGAGCGTGGTATGGGGCAGGATGCGGCACTTGAAGTCGGACTGGGACACATCCCGCTCGTTATTGGTCAAGAAATACCCCGGGGTATCCCGCACATGGTCCAGAATCCCGGACAGGCTCATATCCGAGGTGATTCGTTCCGAGGCTATTGTC
>JAIPDU010000074.1 GCA_021737525.1 Desulfohalobiaceae bacterium
GGACGTCGGATGTCGGACGTCGGACGTCGGACGTCGGATGTCGGACGTCGGATGTCGGTCAGGAGTCAGCGCGGCCCCGGATGACGGCACTTGTCCTGGCAGAGCCTTATGTGCTAGAAGAAAGGGACATTTACAGAAAGGCCGCTCTGTTCCAGGAACGAATCCGGCCAAGGAAGGAGGGAGTCCATGTCTGCGAGCGAATCGGACAAGAACACCCCGCAAGCATCCGGCGGGGATTCCGGACAGGGACGCGGAGCACGGCGTTCCCCGGAGGAGATCCGCAGTCAGCTGATCCTCACCGGCGCCGATATATTCGCTCTCGGCGAGGAGGGCGAGCTGTTGGTGGGAGGAAAGAATTACAATACAGCCCTTATCAGCGAGCTGGAAGATATCCGCGCCCCCCAGTTCCGAGCCATATCCGCATCCGCCTTCCATAAGCTTCTGGACGAGACACGGGTCAACGCCAGCCTGATCCGCAATCTCGTGGAACAGGAATACAATGATACGGACTGGAGCGGTATCGACGCAAATGCCGATCCGGAATTCCTGGGACACTTCGTGCGCAGGATCGCGGCCAAGGTGCGCGAGAGCCAGGCCCAGTACGGCCGGGAGAGCCTGATCCCGCTGCGGAAGTTCATCAATAACGTGGTTGAGGGCTTCGCCCTTTCCCCGGAGGGGATCGACCAGCTGCGCAAGCGCTCCGTCCTGGTCCAGGTGGCCATCCTTTGCGTGGATCTGCCCCGGGATGTCCGGGAGGCGGTGGCGGAGGCGTACGACAATATCTGCAAGGAGGCCGGCCGGGACAATGTCCCGGTTGCGGTCCGCTCCTCCGCCGCGGGCGAGGACAGCCGCAAGAAGGCCTTTGCCGGGCTGCAGGACACCTATTTGAATATCATGAGCGAGAAGGAGTGTGTGGAGGCCTATCAGTGGAACTGCGCCTCGGCGTACAATCTGCGCTCCATGACCTACCGCCGCGAGGCTATCCTGGACGCGGTCTCCCGGGCGGAGAATACAGGGGACGATTCCATCGCCGAGGAGGCCAAGCAGGAGTGGGCCATCGAGAACACCTCCCTGTCCGTGTGCATCATGCGCATGATCAATCCGGTGATCTCCGGAACGGCCTTCAGCGCGGACACGGCCACGGGCTGCCGGGGCACGGACCGCAACGACCTGGTCTCCATGGACGCCAGCTACGGGCTGGGCGAGGCCGTTGTCTCCGGGACGGTCACCCCGGACAAGTTCTACGTCTATAAGCGGGACGACGGCAACGAGGTGGTCATCCGCCAGATGGGCTGCAAGGACAAGAAGATCGTGTACGAGGAGGACCGTAGCGGGACCAAGATCGTGCCCGTGTCCGAGGACGACATGTACCGCTGGTCCCTGTCCCTGGCCCAGGCCGAGGAGGTGGCCAAGGGCGTTCGCGCCATCAGCGAGGCGTACAACGGGATCATCATGGACACCGAGTTCTGCATCGACCAGTGGGACCGGCTCTGGTTCGTGCAGGCCCGGCCGGAGACACGGTGGAATGTGGAGTTCGAGAAGCACCCCCATACCATTTTCATGCGCCGCCAGGAGGTGGACCCCGCCTATCTGCAGCACGCCGAGGTCCTTCTGGAGGGCAACGGCGCCTCCAGGGGGGCGGGCAGCGGACGCGTGCGCTTTCTGCGCTCGGCCCTGGAGCTGAACAAGATCAACAAGGGCGATATTCTGGCCGCGGAGCGGACGGACCCGGACATGGTCCCGGGGATGCGCATCGCCTCCGCGGTCCTGGCCAGCGCCGGGGGGGACACGAGCCATGCGGCGATCACCTCGCGCGAGCTGGGGATCCCTTCGGTGATCGGGATCAACCGGGTGGAGCTCTTGCGGGCCCTGGACGGACAGATGGTCACCGTGGACGGCTCCCGGGGCCAGGTCTTCAAGGGCGAGCTGCCCATGATCGAGAAGGGCGGCGAGGTGGACGTGAGCCAGCTTCCGGCCACCCGGACCAAGGTGGGCCTGATCCTGGCGGACGTGGGACAGGCCATGTTCCTCTCCCGCCTGCGCCAGGTGCCCGACTTCGAGGTGGGGCTTTTGCGCGCGGAGTTCATGCTGGGCAATATCGGGGTCCATCCCCTGGCCCTGGACGCCTACGACCAGGGGGAGCTGCAGGCCAAGGTGGAGGAGAAGTTGGCCGAGCTGGAGAACCAGCTGACAAAAATCGTCAAGGATCAGCTCGATTCCGGCATCCTGACCTTCGATCTCAATCTGCGGAAATACGTGGGCATCCTGACCGGCCTGGGGGCAGAGATCGAGAAGCTCAGCGAGCGGGTAAGCGCCCGGGGCACGGAGGAGGTCCTGGCCCTGCAGCGGCGCATCCGCGAGCTGGACGCTCAGCTGGACCGCTATCTGGAGCGGGCCACCCACGTCCTGGACGTGATCAAGACCTCAACGGACCTCAGGGAGCATGTCAGCCAGGTCATGGGCTATGCGGAACGGCTCTTGCAGCTTTCGCAGGCGGATCCGGAAGCCCGGCGGGAGCGGGAAGAGATACAGGAGCGGATCACCTCCCGTGTGGAGGAGATCAAGGACGATCCCGAGGTGCGGCAGGTCTTGGACCGGATCCAGAAAATGCGCGACGACGTGGCCCAGAAAGTGGGGCTGTCCCGGACCATGGAGGACCTCCGGGCCATGCCGGAGAAGATCCGGCAGCACATCCGCTCCCGGGGGTACCGCACCGGCAAGGAGCTCTACGTGCAGACCCTGGCCCAGAGTCTGGCCATGTTCGCCTTGGCCTTCTACGGCAAGGAGATCATCTACCGCACCACGGACTACAAGAGCAACGAGTACCGCAACTTGACCGGCGGGATGCTCTTCGAGGACGAGGAAGACAATCCCATGATGGGCTACCGCGGCGTATCCCGGGACATGCACGACTGGGAGCTGGAGGCCTTCAAGCTGGCCAGGGGCGTCTTTGGCGGCAGGAACCTTTCCATCATGCTCCCCTTCGTGCGCACCCTGGAAGAGGCCCGCAGCATGAAGCGCTACATGGAGCGGGTGCACAACCTGCGCAGCGGGGAGGACGGGCTGAAGATCATCCTCATGTCCGAGATCCCCAGCAACGCCATTCTGGCCAAGCAGTTCATCCAGGAGTTCGACGGCTTCTCCATCGGCTCCAACGACATGACCCAGCTCGTGCTGGGCACGGACCGGGACAACGCCAGGCTGCGCCATGTGTACGACGAGGAGGACCCCGCGGTGGTCTGGGCCATCCTGGTGACCATCTTCACCGGGCAGAAGTACGGCAAGAAAGTGGGCTTCTGCGGCCAGGGCGTGTCCAACAGCACCATCATCAGGGGGCTGGTCTGTATCGCGGGGATTATCTCCGCTTCCGTGGTTGCGGATACCTACCCCCAGACCAAGTACGCGGTCAGCGAGCTGGAAGCGGAAGAGATCCCGGTTAGCCAGCTGGGGGACTGGCTCAAAAGGCAATATTTCGACAGGCTCTGCCAGCGATTGAAGCGGGAGAACTACGGGCACATCCTGCGCCGGGATACCACGGCCGAGGATGTTCATGCCTGGTACGAGGGCGAGATGAACCGCTTGCACGAGCAGATCCACAATTATATGGGCACGAGCAGGGAGGACTTCTACCGCCAGGAGCTGAACCATCTTCGATTCACCCTGCATAAACCGGTGCTCTACGCCAACTGGGACTGGCGGGGAACTGTCGAGGACGCGCTGCATCAGGCGGGATTCTCCTCCTTTGAGGAACAACAGCAGGCCATGGAGCGGCTGCAGGAGAAGCAACCCTGAGTCGGGTAGCTTTGGAAATGGAGAGATGGAAAAAGCGGTGGTTTTATGAGCCCTCGTGTCATGGTATTGGGTCTGGGCAACGTCCTCAATAGCGACGACGGCCTGGGCTTCTACGCCGTCAGGGACCTGGCCCGGGAAGAATGGCCCGCGGATGTGAGCTTCGTGCACAGAACGGAATTCGAGTGGAGTCCTTTGTTCTTTCAGGACTGTCAGGGATTGTTGCTTTTGGATACGGTCTGTCGAGGCAACGAGGCCGGAACGGTGTACGCTTACGACCAGGATGAGCTCCAGCGCCACAGGGACTGTCTGCGGAGTCCGTTGATCCTGGATGCCATCGCCTTCTCCTCGGTTTTCGGCGAGGAGCTCTGTGCGGAATTTGTGGGGATGGAGCCTGGCTGCCGGCAATGCCGGATCCGCCTTACTCCGGCGGTGAGCTCGCTGTACATGGAATTTTTGCAAACCGCGCGGGGCAGGATCCACAATTTGCTGGACAGGGTCGGTTCTCCCGCTTTTGATGAATCCGCTCAGGATGCGATACTCTAGCCAGTCCGATGATGGGGATCTCAATGGCTCGCGAGGCGGCATCCGTGGATCAGAAGTTTCGGCGCAGGGCCATGGTCCGGGAGCAGCTGCGGGCCAAGGGGATCGAGGACGAGGCAGTGCTGGACGCCATGGGAAGGGTCAAGCGGCACGAATTCGTGCAGGAAGCCCTCCAGGCCCAGGCCTATAGCGACAATGCCCTGCCCATCGGCTACGGTCAGACCATTTCGCAGCCCTTTGTCGTGGCCAAGATGAGCTCCCTGCTCCGGGTGGAGCCGGGCATGCGCGTGCTGGAAATCGGAACGGGGTCCGGGTATCAGGCGGCTGTCCTGGCGGAAATGGGGGCCGAAGTTTTCAGTGTGGAGCGGATCAAGCCCCTGTATCACGACGCACTCAAGCGCCTGAACGCCATGCGCTACTTTGGGGTCAAGCTCCGGCTAGCCGCGGGTGTCCTGGGATGGCCCGAGGAAGCCCCCTTTGACCGGATCCTGGTTACCGCCGGCGGGGAGGAGCTGCCCCGCTCCCTGTTGGACCAGCTCGGCGAGGAGGGATTGATGCTCCTGCCCCTGAAGGTGCCCGGCGGGGGACAGCGACTGTTCCGGCTGCAGCGCAGGGGGGACCGGATCGGTAAGCAGGACGTGGGGGAGGCCCATTTTGTGCCATTGGTCGAGGAACAGGCCTGAACCGGGACTGGCGAAGCTGGCTTGCTTAGCGCTGGCTGCGCTTGTGCTGTCCGTTTTCGCCCTGGGCCAGGCCGTCCAGGCGGAGGGGCTGTTCTACTACAAGGACGAGAACGGGGTCATGCATGTAACCGACACTCCGGACTCCAAAAAATACAAGCCCTTTTGCGTCTTCGGGGACAAACGCTATTCGCGCAAGGAGCTGGAATGGCTGGTCCGCAAGTACGGGGCTCGCTACGGAGTGGATCCGAATCTGGGAGTTGCCGTGCTCAAGGCGGAGTCCGACTTTCAGCGGGGAGCGGAGTCCTCATCCGGGGCGCAGGGCCTGATGCAGATCATGCCTGTCACCCAGAAGGACCTCGGGGTGAAGGACCCCTTCGATCCCGAGGACAATATAGCCGCCGGAGTGCGGTATCTGGGGTGGCTGCTGGAGAAATACGACCGAGTCAGGCTGGCTGTCGCCGCGTACAACGCCGGACCGGGAATTGTGGATCAATACGGTGGAATTCCCCCCTATCAGGAAACGAAGGAATATGTCGAGCGGGTCATCTCTTTCTACAGCCGTTTCCAGAACCAAGAGTAGGATGTTCAATCTGGCGAACAACCTCACCCTGATCAGGATTTTAACCATTCCTGTTTTTGTCCTCCTGCTCTATTTTCCCGCCAGGATAACCTGCCTGTTGGCCGCCGTGATCTTTGTAGCCGCCACAGTCACGGATTTTTTTGACGGTCTTTTGGCCAGGCGCTACAATATGGAAAGCAATATGGGCAAGCTGCTTGACCCCCTGGCGGACAAGCTGCTTGTCGTCGCCGCGCTGATCATGCTCACTTCCCTGCAGTGGCTCGCGGCCTGGATCGTCATCCTCATCATCTCCAGGGAGCTGATGGTGACCGGAGTCCGTTCCATGGCCGCGGAGCGGGGCATGGTGATCTCCGCGGACATTTTCGGCAAATTCAAGACCGTGCTCCAGGATGTGGCCATTGTGCCTCTGGTGCTGCATTACTCCTGGCTGGGTTTTGATCCTCGGCCCTGGGGCGAGGGGCTCATGCTCGCCGCCCTGATTGTCACTCTGCTGTCCGGGGGGAACTATGTGTGGAAGTTCGCCCGTTCCCTGGGGCAGGAGGAGGAAACCTCAGCCAACCATTGACGGAACGGGGACTTGGCTATGGCGCAAATCGACGCCTTCTTCAAGATGGTCCACGAGCTGGGCGCTTCCGACCTGCATCTCTCCTCGGGGTCGCAACCCGTGGTGCGGTTGCACGGCGAGCTGCAGCGGGTGAAATACAAGGTTCTGGAGCACGAGGAACTGAAGAAGATGCTCTATGAGATCACTCCGGAGCCCAAGATCAAGGCCTTCGAGGAAACCGGGGATATCGACTTCTCCTATGAAGTGCCCAAGTTGGCCCGCTACCGGGTGAATTTCTACATGCAGGCCAGGGGGGTCGCCGCCGCTTTTCGGGAGATCCCCCAGGAGATCCTCACCATCGATGAGCTGGGGCTGCCTTCCATTCTCAAGGGGCTCTCCCTGCTGCCCAAGGGGCTGGTCCTGGTCACCGGGCCCACGGGCAGCGGCAAGTCCACGACTCTGGCGGGGATGGTGGACTACGTGAACCGGAACCGGAAGGATCATATCCTGACCATCGAGGATCCCATCGAGTTCGTGCACGAGCCCGTGGGCTGCCTTATCAACCAGCGCGAGGTGGGCCGCGACACCCAGGACTTCACCGCGGCCCTGCGGGGGGCCCTTCGCGAGGACCCGGATGTGATCCTTGTCGGCGAGCTGCGGGACCTGGAAACCATCCAGCTGGCCCTGGAGGCGGCAGAGACCGGTCACCTGGTCTTCGGCACCCTGCACACCATTTCCGCCTCCAAGACCATCGACCGGATCATCGATGTCTTCCCCTCGGGGCAGCAGAGCCAGATCCGGGCCCAGCTCTCCGAGTCCCTCCGCGCGGTCATCGCCCAGAACCTGTTCAAGCGCGTGGACAAAAAGGGCCGGGTGGCGGCGCTGGAGATCCTGGTGGCAACAGCCGCCGTGCGCAACCTGATCCGGGAGAACAAGATCTTTCAGATCAATTCCTCCATCGAGACCGGGCGCAAGCACGGAATGCAGGCCCTGGACGACTCCATCATGAACCTGCTGCAGCAACAGATGATTGATCCGGAGCAGGCCTATCTCAAGGCGGTGAACAAGTCCAAGTTCCGCGAGTTCCTCACTGAGCCGCCGCAGGACTTTACGGAGGTCTGACGCTATGGACCGGGCAATGTTTGATTCGATGATTTCCCAGGTTCTGGACTTTTCCCCCAAGACCTCGGATATCCTTTTGACCGTGGGCAAGCCGGTACAGGCCGAGAACGAAGGCGAGTTCGTCGACGTTCCCCTGCAGCCGGATCCCGGAAAATTGAGCCCTTGGCAGATGGAAGAGGTAGCCTCCTGC
>JAIPDU010000075.1 GCA_021737525.1 Desulfohalobiaceae bacterium
AAAAAAGGGCTGCATGTTCGATGCAGCCCCATGAGGAGAAAGCGGAAGTGGGCAATGCAGGATTCGAACCTGCGGCCTCCAGCTCCGGAGGCTGGCGCTCTATCCAACTGAGCTAATTGCCCCTGTGGTACAGGCCAAGCACGAAGTAGACGAAGGAAGGATTTCAGTCCGGGAAGAGTCCATTGGCCTGCCTTCATCCCTAGGCCAATACCTCTTGCTTGTCAAGGACGGGAGGAAGCGTTAGGTTGATCCCTCCCGGCACAAGAGCGGTTCCCGGGGATCGCAGCGGAGCGATTGCGACACGGGGAACGGAGCCGCGGCTCGAGCCTTGTGCGGGATGGCGGGATCAGAGAGGACAAACAAGCGCGAGGAGGTGCTTGCCATGAGCAATACCTTGACCTGGCACGGACACGCCAATTTCCAGATCTCCACTCCGGGTGCCGAGCTGATCGTGGATCCCTGGTTCGAGGGCAACCCCTCCGCCTGCACCGGCTCGGACAGCTGCAGAGCGATGGACATGGTCCTGGTGACCCACGACCACGACGATCATCTGGGCCAGGCGGCTGAGATCTGCAGGAACACCGGCGCCATGGCCCTGGCCATCGTGGAGACGGCCCAGAAGCTGGTGGATCTGGGCGTTCCCAGGGAGCAGATCAAGAACGGCATCGGGTTCAACATCGGCGGGACCGTGGAGCACAAGGGCGTGCAAGTGACCATGGTCCAGGCCTTCCACTCCTCGGCAACGGGCTATCCAGTGGGGTACGTCATCACCCTGGAGGACGGCACCTGCCTCTATCACGCCGGAGACACCGGCCTGTTCTCCAGCATGGAGCTCTTCGGGCGCCTCTATTCCATGGATGTGGCCCTGCTGCCCACAGGCGGCGTCTTCACCATGGACTCCAGGCAGGCAGCTATGGCCTGCGGGATGCTGGGCTGCAAGACTGTTGTCCCCATGCACTGGGGCTCCTTCCCCGTGCTGGAGCAGGATACGGAGACATTCCGGGCCGAGCTGGGACGCACGAGCCCGGGGACCAGGCTGCTGGCCATGGAGCCCGGCCAGAGCGTAGAGCTGTCCTAGATCGCCCCCAACTAGAGGCGCGACCGGGATTTCCCGGTCCGCTTCGCCTCGGCGTGAAGGAATAGGGCGGCAGGGAGGGAGGATATGGCGGAGGAACACTTTGAGCTGTTCGAAAGCTTCTTCAGGGGCGAGGCCCTGGAATTTCTGCAGCGGGGCGTGGATATGGCCCTGGAGGAGGACGGCCCGGATCTGACCAGCAACGGGGTCTTTTCCGGGTCGGACACCCTGAGCGCCCTGCTGGTCGCCAAGGAGCCGACCCTGTTGGCGGGCCTGCCCCTGGTGGAGGTCGTTCTGCGGCGCCTCGGCGCGGAGCGGAATGTGCGCGTGCGGTATTCGGCCCGGGAGGGGAGCCGCGTCCGGGACGGGGACGGGGTCTGCCGCCTGGAGGGGTCGGCCGCGAGCATCCTCAGGGCGGAACGGGTGATCATCAACTACGTGGCGCACCTCTCCGGAATCGCCGACCTGACAGCTCGGTTCACGGAGCGCATGCGCGGCTATGGCACACGTCTTTTGGACACGCGCAAGACCCTGCCCTGCCTGCGCTATCCGGAGAAATACGCCGTGCGGGTCGGCGGGGGGCACAATCACCGCATGAACCTGTCCCAGATGCTCATGCTCAAGGACAATCACGTGGATCGGGCCGGAGGGATCAGCCGGGCCGTGGCCCTGCTCCGCGAGGCCTACTCCCCCTGCCCGCCCATCGTGGTGGAATGCAGGACCGAGGAGGAGGTGGACCAGGCGGTGGCCGCGAAAGTGGAGCGCATCCTCCTGGACAATATGGGGCCCGGGTCCCTGACCTCGGCTCTGCGGCGGATCCCCCGCGGGATCGAGACGGAGATAAGCGGCGGGGTCGGCCTGGAGAGCATCGGCGAGCTGGCCGGCCTGGGAGCGGACTACGTGTCCGTGGGGAGCGTGACCAATGCGGCCCGCTCCAGGGATTTCAGCATGCGCATCGAATCGGGGTGATCCTTCATTCATCTTGTGAAACGCAATTACCGCGGCTTGGGGACAGGCAAACGAGAGGGATATGGCCAGCAAAGGGGAAGAGGGTAACGGCTCGGCCAGGATCAGTAGCGAGATCCTGGTCATCGGCTCGGGGATAGCCGGGTGCACCACCGCCCTGCAACTGGCGGACAAGGGTTGCGAGGTCACCCTGGTCTGCGCGGGCCGGAGCCTGGACGACGGGAACACCGCCCTGGCCCAGGGGGGCATCGTGTATCAGGGCCGGGACGACCGGCCGGATCTGCTGCGGAACGACATCCAGGTCGCGGGGCGGAGCCTGAACTACCGCCGCGCGGTGCAGTACCTGAGCAAGCGCGGTCCGGAGGCGGTCCGGGAGCTCCTGGTGGACCGGCTCAAGGTCCCCTTCGAGAGGGAGGAGGACAATAGCTTCAAGCTGACCCGGGAGGGCGGCCACGGCAGGAACCGGATCCTCTACTGCGCGGACTACACCGGCTGGGCCATCATGGACCGGCTCAAGAGGGCGGTGAGGGAGAACCCCAACATCAATCTCCTGACCCGGCGCACCGCGGTGGATCTTCTGACCACGCACCACCATTCCCAGAGGCTGGAATACAAGTACCAGCTCCTGAATCAGTGCGTCGGCGCCTATCTCTTCAATCAGCACACCGGGCAGGTGGAAATGGCCCTGGCGGACTACACCGTCCTGGCCACTGGCGGTGTGGGGCAGGTCTACCTGCACACCACGAACACGCCGGGCTCCATCGGATCGGGGCTGACCATGGCCCAGCGCAGCGGGGCCAAGGTCCTCAACTGCGAATACGTCCAGTTCCATCCCACGGCCCTGTTCCAGCGCGGCGGGCAGCAGTTTTTGATCACCGAGGCCATCCGGGGGGAAGGGGCCAAGTTCATCCGCATGGACGGCAAGCCCTTCATGAAGGAATACGATCCCAGGGGGGATCTGGCCCCGCGGGACGTGGTCACCCGGGCCATTGTGGAGGAGATGCTCAAGACCGGGGACGACTTCGTCTATCTGGACGCTGCGAGCTACGTGGAGAACGATCTGCCCAGGCGGTTTCCCACCATTCACCGGCGCTGCCTGGAGCTGGGCATGGACATGACCCGCCAGGCCATACCGGTCGTCCCCGCGGCCCACTTCTTCTGCGGCGGGATCCTGGTGGACCAGCAGGGGAGGAGCACCCTGCACCGGCTCTACGCGGTGGGCGAATGCACCTGCACCGGAGTCCACGGGGCCAATCGCCTGGCCAGCACCTCCCTTTTGGAGGGGCTGCTCTGGGGCCAGAGCGCGGCGGAGTCCATCGGGGCCAAGATCGGCAAGAAGAACAGGCTGCCCGGAAAGCTCACCGGGAGCATTCCCCACTGGACCAATCCCGGGACCGAGGACCGGGAGGACCCCGCGCTCATCGCCCAGGACTGGGCCACGATCAAGAACACCATGTGGAACTACGTTGGAATAGTGCGCACCACATCCCGCCTGAACCGGGCCTACGACGACCTGTACAACCTGAACAAGCGCCTGTACGAGTTCTACCGCCACACCCCGATCAGCCGCCCCCTGATCCAGCTCTTCCACGGCTGCCAGACCGCGAACCTGATCACCTTCTTCGCCCTGCGCAACCTGAAGAGCACTGGCTGCCACTATCGGGTGGACAGTTAGGTCGGTGTCAGTGTGTCAGTGTGAGTCGGTGCGTCGGTGGGCCGGAGGTTCGATAGCAGTAACTATTCAGCACTTTTCTGGATTCAGGGTGCTCTTCACGGTTCATCCGATTTGAGCCCACTTGTAAGTTTTTGAACCGCCAAGTCGCCAAGAACGCCAAGGTAAGACCTTTTGCTTTGCGGGGATGCCGCAAAGCAAAAACGAAGCCTTCCATCTCGCTGTTATCAATACACCAAGAACGTCAAGGATGAAGCGCAACGCTTCTTCTTTGACCAAAACCGGGTAGAGGTTTTGGTCAAGGCAGCTTTTCTTTTGCCGTTGCCCGGCAAAAGAAAATTGATCCCAGCCTTAGCGTTTCTTCCTTGGCGCCCTTCGCGCCTTGGCGGTTCCCATTCTTCAAGACCATGGCAGCTGTACCAGAAGAGCCAGATTAAGGCTGAGGTTTAAAAAAGTGGTGAATAGTTACCGATAGCAGACAATTTGGCTGGCAATCGAAGTCCGATTCCCGGGATCGCATGCTCACCTGTCACCGGCTCAATGGAAACTGTAAACCGTGAACCGGGAACCTTGAACCCAGAACGGCTCAGGACGGATCGAAGATCCGGGCCGCTTCCTCCTTGAGCTTGTACTTCTGCACCTTCCCGCTCGCGGTCATGTCGAATCCCTCCACGAAGGCGACGTACTTGGGGGTCTTGTAGCGGGAGAGCCTGCCCCGGCAGAAGTCCTTCACGTCCTCCGGCTCCAGGTCGTAACCATCCTTGGGGATGACGAAGGCGGCCACCTCCTCCCCGTACTTCCGGCTGGGCTTGCCCACCACCTGGACGTCGGAGATGCCCTCCATGGAATAGAGGAACTCCTCGATCTCGCGGGGGTAGATGTTCTCTCCCCCCCGGATGATCATGTCCTTGAGCCTGCCGGTGATGGCCAGGTAGCCGTCCTGGTCCATCTGTCCCAGGTCCCCGGTGTGCAGCCAGCCGTCCCTGTCGATGGCCTCCCGGGTGGCCTCCTCCATGCCGTAGTAGCCCCGCATGACATTGTACCCGCGGCAGCAGACCTCTCCGGTCTCACCGGCGGGCAGCTCCTCTCCGGTCTCCGAGTCCACGATCTTGACCTCCACATAGGGCAGGGCCCGGCCCACGGTTTCCACGCGCTTCTGGATGGCGTCGTCCACCCGGGTCTGGGTGATCACCGGGGAGCACTCGGTCAGGCCGTAGCAGATGGTGATCTCGCTTTGGTTCATGTCCTGGATGACCTGGCGCATGACGGTGATGGGGCAGGGTGAGCCGGCCATGATCCCGGTGCGCAGGGAGCTGTAGTCGAAGCGGTGGAACATGCTGTGCTCCAGGATGGCGATGAACATGGTGGGGACCCCGTAGAGCGCGGTGCACTTCTCCACGTCCACGGCGGTCATGGCCAGCAGGGGATTGAATTCCTCCAGGACCACCAGGGTGCTCCCGTGGGGCACTGCCGCAAGCACTCCCAGCACGCAGCCGAAGCAGTGGAACAGGGGCACCGGGAGACAGATGCGGTCCTTGGGTCCCAGGTGCTGATTGCGTCCGATCCAGATGCCGTTGTTCAGGATGTTGTAGTGGGTGAGCATGACCCCCTTGGGGAAGCCGGTGGTGCCGGAGGTGTACTGCATGTTCACCACGTCGTGGGGGTCCAGGGAGCGCTGCCGCTGCGCGTATTCCGCGTCCGAGATGAGCCTGCCCATGGAGATGGTTTCCGGCAGGGAATAGAGGCCGCGGTGCTTTTCCTGCCCCAGAAAGATGACCCGCTTGAGGTGGGGGAAGGAATCGCTTTGCAGGTGGCCCCTGGGCTGGCTCTTGAGCTCCGGCAGGAGCTCGTAGATGATCTGGAGGTAGTCGGTGTCCCTGTACCCGTCGATGAGCACCAGGTTCTCCGTCTCCGACTGCCGGAGGAGATAGGCTATCTCGTCCTTCTTGTAGTTGGTGTTCACCGTGAGCAGGATGGCGCCGATCCTGGCGGTGGCGAACTGCAGGGCGATCCAGTGGGGTACGTTCGTGGCCCAGACAGCCACCTTCTCTCCCTTCTGAACGCCCAGGGCCATGAGCCCCTTGGCCATATCGTCCACCAGTTGGCCGAATTCGCGGTAGGTCATGCGGAAGTCGCGGTCCACGTAGACCACGGCTTCGTTTTCCGGATACTGTTCGATGGTCTCCTGGAGCATGTCTCCCAGGGTTGTCTCACGCAGCTGCTCTTCCATGATGCCTCTCCTGCGGGCGAAGTCCGCCGAATGGATTGTTCTCCGGGGGTGTTCGGACCGTGGCGGCGCGGCTTGATCCTGGCCGCGCCCGGGGATCATTCCCGGGGAAAATAGAGGACCGCGTAGAGCTCGGCAGCCTCATCCCCCTTGCAGGTTACAGAGTGGGGCAGGGCGGAGTTGTAGTAGATGCTGTCCCCGGGGCCGAGCTCGTATTTTTCCTTGCCGTAGAGGATCTCGATCCGCCCGGACAGGACCACCAGGAACTCCTCGCCCTCGTGGGAGGAGGGGAGCTCGTTGCGGGTCTCGCCGGGCACCACTTGGATGTGGAAGGGCTCCATGTGCCGGTCGGTCTTGCCCCGGCCCAGGGAGTAGAAGCGAAGGGGCAGGGGATCGTCCCCGCCACGGAGGGCGTGCATGTCCTCCTTCCGCTCCTCGGCCCGGGTGATGAAAGGGTCGCTGCTTGTCTCGTCATCCAGGAAGGTGCCCAGCCGGGTGCCCAGGGCGCGGGATATCTTGAGCAGGGGGCCCAGCGAGGGGTGGATGTTCTCCTCTTCCAGGGAACGGAGGAATTCCTGTCCCAGGCCGGAGATCTCGGCCAGTCGCTCTCGGGACACATTGTTCATTTCCCGGTACTTCTTGAGCTTTTCTCCCAGGTTGTGCGCGGCCATAGTCCGGTGCTCCGTGGGTTGCTGTTGAACGATAGCGAACCTGTCCGAAAGGGAAGAAAACTATCCGCTCTGGAGGGAGAAATCAAGGAGTGATTGGCGGGGCCCCTAGGGCACCCGGAAGAAGGTTTCCTCGAATTCCGGCTTGTCCTTGTAGCGCTCCAGGAAAAAGCCGGGCAGCATGTCCATCTGTTCGAACAGGCCGGGGTCCGCGTTGATGCCCGCCTCGTGCAGGGCCCGGACCACGTCCTTGGGCTTCGGCGGACAGCCCTTGACGCTGATCAGCTTCTGGATCTCCGGATGATCCTTGTTCTTTTGGTACATGCACTGGCCCAGCAGGATGGTGGCCTTCATTCCGGGAGTGGGCTCCATGGATTTTCCGGTGAGCACCTCGATGTCATCCCAGGGCTCGCCGGTGTAGGCCTGGCGGATGGCGGTGAGGACCAGGCCGTTCAATCCGGAGCAGTAGGTGCACATGGTCTTGTCGAACTTGCGGTAGTAGAGGCCCTCGATGCCCTGTTTGGCCAGGGGTTTGGGGAGCTCGCGCCTTTCGTCGCGGACGTATTCCACATCCGGAGTATGGTGCACGGCCACGTCCTGCAGGTGCTCTCCCAGAAGGTCCACGTCTGAAAGATCGGCTGGTCTGCCGCGGTTTTTCGCCGCATGGGCAATGTGGGGCACGTCTCCGGGATCGTGGCCCAAGAGGCGGGAGCCGACCTTGTCCGCGGAAAGGATGTCCGGGGAGGCAACCAAAAGGTTGCTGCGATGCATTTTGCCGTCAAAGGCGGGCCCGCGCTCCAGGGAATAGA
>JAIPDU010000076.1 GCA_021737525.1 Desulfohalobiaceae bacterium
CCCTTCCCGAATCCTGGGACCCGCAGCATGTCCTCCAGCTTGCGCAGCCCCACGCTGGCCAGGGAAACCAGGAGCAGATAGTAGCAGCCCACGACGAGGAAGACCTCGGTATAGCGGAAGGTCCGGGCGGCCAGGATCTTCCCCTCCCCGGTCAGCTCGATGCAGGTGATAATGTAGGCCAGGGAGGAATACTTGATCAAATAGATCAGCTCGTTGCCCACGCCCGGCAGGGCCCGGCGCATGGCCTGGGGCAGGACGATGTGGAGCATGGTCTTGGCGCGGGAAAAGCCGAGGGATTCCGCGGCCCGGATCTGGCCGCTCTTGATGGAAAGCAGGGCGCCCCGGATGTACTCCGAATGATAGGCCCCGCTGCACAGGGAAAACCCGGCGACCGCGGCCACGTACGGGGACAGGTAGATCCCGATGCCCGGCAGGCCGAAATAGAGCATGAAGAGCTGGACCAGCAAGGGGGTGCCGCGGAATATAGTGGCGTAGGCGGAAGCGGCGCGGGAGAGCCAGGGTGGACCGAAGGTTCGGGAGAACCCGACCAGGATCCCCAGCAAAAGCCCCAGACAGGCCGAAGGGACAATCAACAGGAGCGACACGAGAAGACCGTGGTTGAGCGCCGGGACAAGCTCGCTCCAGATGAAGGATGGATCCATGGCTGTCTCGCCCTAGGCGTAAAGTTCGTTGATCTTGGAGCAAAAGGAGAGGGTCCTGCTTTGCTCCGGACCGGAACAGTTGAGGAGCTCCCGGGGCCCGCCCTGCTCCACGATGCGCCCCTGTTCCATGAACATGATCTCCTGGGCCAGCGTCCTGGCAAAGCCCATCTGGTGCGTGGCCATGAGCATGGTCATCCCCTTCTGGGAGAGGTCCCGGATCACCGCGAGCACCTCCCCGATGAGCTCCGGGTCCAAAGCGGAGGTGGGCTCGTCCAGCAGCAGAATGGCCGGGTCCATGGCCAGGGCCCTGGCTATGGACAGGCGCTGCTTCTGCCCTCCGGAGAGCTCGGCTGGATAGAGCCCTTTCTGCTCCCGGATACCCACGCGCTCCAGCTCGCGCTCAGCCCGCTCCGCTGCTTGGCGGGAGCTCATGCGTTTCACCTTGCGCAGGGCGATGCTCACGTTCTGCAGGGCGCTCAGGTGGTCGAAGAGGTTGAACTCCTGAAAGATCATCCCGATCTGTTGCCTGTAGGCCAGGACTTCCCGCTTGCGGCGGAAGGTGACCTCCCTGCCTCCCAGGACGATCCGTCCGCTGTCCGGAAAGAGCAACAGATTGATGCACTGAAGGAGCGTGCTCTTGCCCCCTCCGGACGGACCGATGAGGACCTTGAGATCCCCCTTGCGGACCACCATGTCCACATCGCTCAGGATGCTCGTGCCGCTGATCGTCTTGTTCAGGCCCTCGACCCGGAGCAGTTCATCTCCAGCCATAGTTCCGCCGCCAGTGATCCCTTCACTCTGGCCTTGGGGCACTTCAGGCCACAATTCGTCCGAGCTCGGGGTTTTTTAGTTGAATGATTGGTTATTCGCGATTCATGAACCGTGAGGCGAAATAAGCACCGAAGGTGTGAGTGCCGAGATCTCACTCAGGCCATCATCCGGCGCCCGGCATCTGTCGTCTGTCCTCTGAGCTCTGGCTTTTCCCAACCGACACACTGACTCACCGGCTCACCGACTTACTGGCTCACTGACTAACTGACACCCCGGACCTCCAACATCCGATCTCCGATCTCCGATATCCGACATCCGACATCCGGCCTCCGGCCTCCGGCCAGGCCTAGCTGGAATAGCCCGGGATATAGAGCTTTTTCTCCAGCCTGTGCAGCAGATGCACCCCGGCCCAGGTCAGGCAGAAATAAATAACCCCGGCAGTGAGATAGAGGGCGAAATGCTCGTATGTGCGCGAGGCAACGAAATGGGTTCTGGACAGGATCTCCGGCGCGCCCAGGACAAAGGCGATTGCCGAATCCTTGAGCACAATGGAATACTCGTTGGCCCAGCCGGGAATGGACGTGCGCAGGACCTGGGGCAGGATAATGGAGACCACCGCCCCGGTATCGCTCATCCCCAGCGCCCTGGCCGCCTTGAGCTGTCCGTGGGGCAGGGCCTCGATCCCTCCCCGGAAGATCTGCGACTGGTAGGCCACCCCGCGCAGCCCCAGCACCAGTGCCGCGGTCACGATGGCGGACAGATTCAGATTGAGGGCGTTGAACAGCCCGAAGTAGAACAGGAAGAACAGGACCAGCACCGGTACGCCGCGAAAGAACCACACGTATATCGCGGCGAAATAGCGGATCGGTCGTGTGCCGTAGACCTGGCCCACGGCCATGGGCAGCCCCAGGGCAAGGCCGATGAGCATGGCCCCGAGGACTATTCCCACGGTGACCAGGCTGCCTTGCAGGATATAGGGCAGGGCGTTCTTAACCGCTAGCAGGGATTCGAGCATACAAGCCAGCCTGACCGGGTATATCGTTCAATCCGGACACCTGCCGGGGCACGGCTCCCGCACCCCCGGACACCCTCTGTATCCGGCCGGCGGTTACCTGCCCCGGCTATTCCAGAAACGGCCTAGTGGCCGCCGGGTTCGTACTTCTGGACCAGCTTGTCCCAGTAGGGGTCGTCCATGAGCTTTCTCAGGCCCTCGTTCAGGGTCTGGAGGAGCTCCTCGTCCCCCTTGCGCACGGCGTAGCCGAAGGACTCCGATTTCATGCCGAAGGTGCCCAGGATGGTCACCGGCTTCTCGCTCTCGGCGTCTTTCGCCGGCGCCATATCCATGGCCGCTGCCTGGATCCGGCCGTTGACCACGTCCGCAACCGCCATGGGAGCGGAATCATAGTAGCGCAGGGTATAGCCGTAATCGTCCTGATGCGACTTGAGCCATTCTGCGCTGGTGGTTCCGCGCTGCACCCCGAGCCGCTTTCCGGACATGATCTCCTCCACGCTCAGATCCGTGTCCTGCTGAGCCACGAGGACCTTCTTCACCTTCCAGTAGGGGATGGTGAAATCCACCTGCTCCTTGCGCTTCTCGGTGATGCTCATGCCGGAAGCGATGAAGTCGATCTTCTCGCTCTTCAGGGCGGGGATGATCCCGTCCCAGTCAATGGGCATGTGGGTCACCTCGAAGCCCATCTCCTCGGCGATCCATTCCACGGCATCCACGTCAAAGCCGCTGGGCTCGCCGGACTCGTCCACATAGGCGAAGGGAGGGTAATTGGCGTCAATGCCGTTGACGTAACTCTGTCCGGCCACCGCGGAGAACGGGGCGGCAAACAGAGCCAGACCCATAGCCAGACAAACGAGCCAGAGAAGTCCTTGCTTGTTCATTCTCGCACCTCTTTTTTTACCGGTTTTGCGCCCCGGAATGAGGTCGCCCGCCTCTCCCGGGATATTTCGGGACAATCCCAACAGCCGGACCGAAGCCCCTTTACCGTTCAAAGCCTCCAGATGACGAGCCGGGTCAAGGATTCGGGCAGTCCCCGATTAGCGCACGGAAGCGCCTGTTCGAGGCGGAACCCGGATCTCAGTAGCAAAATTGCGGGGCACACTCAAGTCGTTCCGGGTTCCGCGTTCACCGTTCAGGGTTCACCGTTCAGGGTTCGAAGATCAGAGATCGGAGGGCGAATGTTGGAAGTTGGACACCGAGCAACTGACCTACTGACACACCGATTCACTTTGCTCCGTTCCCCGTTCTGGGTTCCGGGGTCGGGTTAACGGATCTCTCTTTATTTCCTCTGTGCTCTCTGTGTTCTCTGTGGTGAGTATCTGACATTAACCCGGTTAAATCCTCCTTGCCAATTTACTTAATTATCTCAAAGTATGGTAAATTGGGGCTGTCCCGCCCTTTTAGACAAGGGCTGGAAAAAGCAAGCAGGATCCAGCCCAGGTTACCTGGGCTGGAATTTAACCGGGTTAATTCGAAACGATTGCTTTTTCCTCTATTCTCTATTTGTGGGTAAAGGGCAGGGCCAGGAGCTCTAGCTGAAGGATGCCTTTGCCGATGAGCACCCTCTCCTTCAAAGATTACGGCACTGATCGCGGATCACGGATAACTGCTCACCCTCCCTGCTGCTCCCTTTTCTCGATCTTGGCCCAGGTGTCCTTGAGCGCCACCGCCATGTTGAACACCAGGGGCTCTTTCCCGGAATCCCCCTCCAGGCAGAAATACCCCTTGCGCTCGAACTGCAGCCTGGTCCGGGGCTCGATCCCCCGCAGGGCGGGCTCGACCTTGCATCCGGCAACCACGCGCAGCGACTCCGGATTGATGTACTGCACGAAGTCCACACCCTTTTTCTCCTCCGCGGTGGGATCGGCCTTGGTGAAGAGGCGGTCGTAGAGCCGGAACTCGGCCTCCAGGCAATGCCTGGCCGAAACCCAGTGCAGGGTCCCCTTGACCTTGCGCCCGTCCGGGGAGGAGCCTCCGCGCGACTCCGGATCGTAGGTGCAGTGCAGCTCGGCGATCTCTCCGTTTTCGTCCTTGACCACGTCGACGCAGGTGATGAAGTAGGCGTAGCGCAACCGGACCTCCCGGCCCGGGGCCAGGCGGAAATACTTTTTGGGCGGATCCTCGCGGAAGTCGTCCCTCTCGATGTAGATCTCCCGGGAAAAGGGCAGGCTCCGCGTGCCCATGGATTCGTCCTCGGGATTGTTGATCCCTTCCAGCTCCTCCTCAATATCCTGGGGATAATTGAGGATAACCACCTTGAGCGGATCCTGCACGCCCATGAATCGCGGCGCGCGATAGTTGAGGTCGTCGCGCAGGGCATGCTCCAGCATGGACATCTGCACCAGGCTTTCGCTTTTGCCCACGCCGATCATGTCGCAGAAGGTGCGAATGGCCCCCGGAGTGTACCCGCGCTTGCGCAGGCCGGAAAGTGTAGGCATTCTGGGATCGTCCCAGCCGTCCACGTGCCCCTCCTCCACCAGCCGGTTCAGCCTGCGCTTGCTGAGCACGGTGTAGGTCAGGTTCATGCGCGCGAACTCGATCTGCTTGGGCCTGGCGGGCACGGGAAGGTGCTCGATGAACCAGTCGTACAAGGGCCTGTGGTCCTCGAACTCCTGGGAGCACAGGGAATGGGTGACCCCCTCCTGGGCGTCGGAAAGGCAGTGGGCGAAGTCGTACGTGGGATAGATGCACCACTGGTCTCCTGTGCGATGATGCCTGGCGTGCAGGATGCGAAAGATGACCGGATCGCGCATGTTCAGATTGGAGGAGGCCATGTCGATCTTGGCCCGCAGGACGTGGCTGCCCTCGGAGAATTCACCCTGGCGCATGCGCCGGAACAGATCCAGGTTCTCCTCCACGCCGCGGGTGCGATAGGGACTGTCCGTCCCCGGCTGGGTCAGGGTCCCTCTGTAGTGACGAATTTCTTCCGGGCTGAGGCTGCATACAAAGGCCATATCCTCCTTGATCAACTCCACAGCGTATTGATAGAGCTGTTCGTAATAATCCGATGCGAAGTAGAGGTGCCTGCCCCAGTCGAACCCGAGCCAGGCCACATCGCGGCAAATGGAGTCAACGTAGACCTCGTCCTCGTTCAAGGGATTCGTGTCGTCGAAACGCAGATGGCATCTTCCCCCGAATTCCCGGGCCAACCCGAAATTGAGGCAAATGGACTTGGCGTGGCCTATATGGAGATACCCGTTCGGCTCGGGGGGAAAACGGGTCACAAGCTCCTGGAGTCGATTGCCCGCAAAGTCCTCTTGGATTATGTTGCGTATGAAATGCTGTGGCGCGGAGTGCTCTTTCTCCGTCATGACCTTTGTCTCCTGATTCATTGGTGCATGGAACACAAATCGCCTTGCCCATGGGATTTCCCGCACACGGCCGCTTCTCCGGAAAAAGGCGGGATCGCCCGGGCGGGATAAGTGCTGGCCTTACGGGATCAGCAATGGCAAATTCTCGGACAAGACGCAAACACGATATACCACTGGAGGCCCCTGGGAAAAGATGGCTCCCCTGCCGGGCTTTTCCCACGGCATCCAACCGCTGCCGCGGCGGGACAGGTTATCCCGGCAGACAACGGCGGCGGACCTGAAAGCACCCCGGGAAGTGGACCATACAGAACGGAAGAAGCACCCTCTCCCCTGGAGCACAACACATGCAGCGCTTGCAGGATCGCCAGGTGATCATTTCCCGGCTGGCCAACGCATTGGCTGATTCCGGATCCCCCTTCACCTACAGACTCCGGCGGAGCCTGTCCATTGTCCGCGAGGATCTCGGAGCGGCGGAAAGCATGCTCCATGTATTTCCCGCCGGAGCCGAAAGGCTCGTCCTCCGGGAAAACGGCCTCCCCAGCGGACAGGAATCCGCGGAAAGGTCCTGGGAGGCAGTCGCCGATCACGTCCTTTCCAGCCGGGAACCCCTCCGGATAGACGACGTTCGGAAGGACCACAGATTCAGGCACGCCTGTTCCGGTGGCGAAGTCACCAATCACGCCCTCCTCGCCTCGCCGCTTTTTTCGACGCAAAGCGAGATCCCCATCGGAGTGCTCCTGGCAGCCGGACCCAGCGGGTTCGCTCCAACCGAGCTGGATGGCCTCGCCACCCTGGGCCAATGGATCTCCCCGTTTATCGCGGACCGTCTCCGCAACGGGGAAAATCCTCTCGGTTCCCCGGAAACGGAAAGTCCCCGCGAATCCGGGGAATCCGCTGCCACCAGCGGCGAGAGCCGCCTCGAGGATCTCGAGTTCGTGATCCACGATCTGAAAAGCCCATTGGCCTCGCTGATGACCAATCTCGATATCCTGCACGGAATAAGCAGCTCCGAAAAACAGGCCTTCCTGGCCCGGACCGCGCTCACAAGCGCCAACAAGCTCTACCAGCGCATCACGCAATTCCTGGAGCTCTCCAGGCTCGAGGTCCTCAACTCTCAGAGCAATGCCTTGTATCCCGTGGATCTGGAGCAGGCCGTGGCCAAACAGCTCCGGGAACACCAGTCCCTGTTGGAGGAGAAGCAGATCCGCCTCTCCACGGACGGAGCCGGCGGGATCATGGTCAAGGCCAAGGAGTCCCTTCTGCATCATCTCCTGCAGAACGTGATCTCGAACGCAATCCGCCATACACCCGCCGGTGGAAGCATAACCCTCTACTGGACCAGGCACAAGGCCAAGCGCAAGGAGGACTTTTCTTCCTGGGTCACCACGGTCTGCATCGAGGATACGGGCGAGGGCATTCCGGAAGAGAAGAAGCAGGAGCTCATGCGTTCCATACAGCTGGGCTACAGGACATACGTCGGGGAGAGGGGAAGCGGTCTGGGCCTGGTTATCTGCTCCCGCATCATCAGCATTCTCCAGGGAAATCTGTGGATCGAGGATGCCTCGCCGCAGGGCACGCGCGTCTGCTTCACCCTGCCCGGCCCTTTGGACAGCGGCGCAGAGGA
>JAIPDU010000077.1 GCA_021737525.1 Desulfohalobiaceae bacterium
TACATGAGGATTTTCAAAATTTTGTAGCGACGCGGTAGATGGGTGAGTTGTCATCCAAACACTATATAAAAAATATACCTTTTGAGAACAAGGTCAAGAGAGGATCAGGGAATTACCGCGAGGGGGTTTGTCTTCGGAAAGCTGGCTGGTGGGCTCACGGTTCCGCGAGGTAGTGAACAGTTACCTGTATCCTTTCAAGAGTCCCCAACCACACGGTTCCGCCCCGAGTGCTTGGCCCTGTAAAGGTTGTGGTCCGCTATTTCCAGTACTTTCTCCAGGCTGCACCCACAGTTCCCCTGCACAGAGGTTACGCCGATGCTGACAGTAATATTGTCGGCCACTTGGGACGTAACGTGGGGTATCTTCAGTGCGGCTATTGCGGCTCGGACCCTTTCGGCTACGTCAAGAGCGCCTTCCGCGTTTGTTTCCGGCAGGAGCATAACGAATTCCTCGCCTCCATAGCGGGCGCCCAGATCAGCCGGTCGTTTGAGGGATTGAATCATGGTCTTGGCCACCGTCTCCAGGGCCCGATCTCCCATTTGGTGTCCATAGTAGTCGTTGTACTGCTTGAAGAAATCGATATCCAGCATGGCTATGGACAAGACGCCTTCGTTGCGTGCGATCCGGGAGCACTCCTTGTGGAAATGCTCTTCGAAACAGCGGCGATTGGGGATCTCGGTCAAGCCGTCCAGGTGGGCCAGTTGATCCAAAAGCTTGTGTTTGTGCATGAGATTGAGGTAGTTATGTATCCGCATCCTCACAATGGGAGGTGAAACAGGCTTGGTGATGTAGTCCACTGCTCCCAGCTTCAAGCCCAGCTCCTCGTCTTCGCTGGAGCCGAGGGTGGTCACGAAAATAACCGGAATCTGGTTTGTCCGCTCGTCCTGCTTGAGCTGCTTGATAACCTCGTAGCCATCCATCTCCGGCATAACCACATCAAGCAGAATCAAGTCTGGCTGGGGCGGGTCAATGGCGAGATTCAAGGCTTGTTCACCGCTCTTGGCCAACATGACGGTATATGTGTCCTTGAGCAGGTCGGCGAGGGCCTTGAGATTCATCTTTTCGTCATCGACAATCAGAATCCTGGCCTTGTTCTGTGTCATTGTCCCTCTCTGCCCGATATTTCCCGTATGCTGGCAAGGAGCTCTTCGGCTGCCTCTGCTGCCGCTTCAAATTCGATGTCCTCTATCAATTCCTTGAGCCTGGACCAGGATTCGTCAAAGCCGTGCCCGGTCAACAGGCCCTCTATCCGGCTCAATAGCTCGTCTTCGACCAACTCCCCGCGACGGAGCCGCTGCAGGAGTGTTTGCAGCTTGTCTTCCGCCGTCCGGGAATCGAGCACTTTTGTCGCAGCAGGACCCTCCGCCTCGTTCCCGCCCGGCTGGTGGCCAGGAGTCAGATCCGCTTCAGCCAGGGAAGCAAGGACTTCCTCCAGGGCTTGCCTGAAGGAGGCAAGCAGCTGGTTGACCTGTTCATCCCGCCTTTGTTCCTTCAGCGCCCCCTCCAGGGCGCTGGCCGCCTCCTGGAGACGGAGGGCGCCGATATAGCCGGAGGTCCCCTTTATGGTATGGGCCAAGGTTTGGATCTTCTGCCGCTCGCCCTCCAGGGTCCACTCCTCGAGTTGGGCTGGCGCGGACCCGAAATGGCTCTGGAAATCGCGCAGCATCCTGAAGAGGAGTGTTGTGTTGTTGCCCAGGCTTTTCAGGGCCTCTTGGGGATCGATGCCGGATAGCCTGGGCAGCTCGGGCATCTCTTCCTCGCCTGGTTCTTCCCCGCTCCGGAGGGGCTCGGTGGTCAGGGCCCTTTCCTGCTGCTCCTTGGCTGGGATCCAGTTCTGCAGCACCCGATACAGAGCCGAGGCTTCCACGGGCTTATTGATGTGATCGTTCATGCCCGCTTCCAGGCTCTTTTCCCGATCCCCGGCCATGGCGTGGGCGGTCATGGCCACAACTGGAACATGGGCGCCATGCTCCAGGCCGCGTATCCCGCGAGTCGCTTCCAGGCCGTCCATCTCCGGCATCTGGATGTCCATCAGAACCAGATCATAGGTCCCCTTGCTTACCGCCTCCAGGGCCTCCCGGCCGTTGGAGGCAATCTCCACCCGCATCCCGGCTTGCTCCAGGAATTCGGTTGCCACCTGCTGATTGAGATGGTTGTCCTCCGCTAGGAGTATGCGGGCCCCTTGAATCGCTTGGAGCTCATCCTGAACATGTTCATCGCTGTCGCTCCTTTTGGCTCCGGTGTCGGATACGGAGTCCACTCCCAGGATCTGGAGCAGGTTGTTAAAGAGGAGCGAGGGGTATACCGGCTTGAGCAGAAAGGCATCCAAACCCGCTTGTTCCGCCTGGACCTGGGCCTCTTCCCGGCTGTTGCCGGTGACCATGAGCATGGCCGGAAGATGGGCCAGGTCGGGATCGGCCTTGATTCGCCTGGCGGTTTCAATGCCGTCGATGCCGGGCATGATCCAGTCCAGGAGCAGCACGTCGAAGGGAGCCCCCTGCCTGGCCGCTTCCTTGAGACGGGTGATGGCCGCATGGCCGCTTTCCACGCTTTCCACCTCCATCTTCCATGAGGAAAGCATGGAGGAAAGCACTTCCCGGGCGGTTTCATTGTCATCCACTATCAGGGCCCGGAGATTACTGATGCCCTCGGGGACGTTCGATTCGTGTCCAAGGGCGTTTTCCGGGAGTTGAAACCGGGCGGTGAAAATGAAATTCGAGCCCTGGTCCGGCTCGCTCTCGACCCAGATCTGTCCGCCCATCATTTCGGTGAGCTGTTTGCAGATGGCCAGTCCCAGGCCGGAGCCTCCGAAATTGCGGGTTGTTGAATCGTCCGCCTGGCTGAAGGCCTCGAAGAGGCTCTCGGTCTGCTCGGGCCTTAGCCCGATGCCGCTGTCCCGCACCGAAAAGCGCAGCACAACACTATTGCTTCTTTGCTCCTGCACACGGACATCCACCACGATCTCACCCTGGCTGGTGAACTTGACGGCATTATTGCCCAGGTTGATCAGGATCTGGCCCAGGCGCAGGGGGTCACCGACAAGACCCCCAGGCACATTCGGGTCAACATGGAAGATGAATTCCAATCCCTTTTCCTCGGCCCGAAGGCCGACCACATTCACCAGGTTGCTCAGCACATCCTCCAGATTGAAAACAATCTCCTCCAACTCCAGCTTGCCTGTATCGATCTTGGAAAAATCGAGGATATCGTTAATGAGCCCCAGCAATGTGTTGGCCGAATCCAGGATTTTCTGGGCATAGTCCTGCTGTTTGGGTGTCAGCTCAGTCTTGCGCAGGAGAGAGGTCATGCCGATGACAGCATTCATGGGAGTACGGATCTCGTGGCTCATGCGGGCCAGAAAGTCGCCTTTGGAGGAATTGGCCGCTTCCGCCTCCTCCTTGGCCTTGATCAATTCCTGGTGCAAATGATGGTACAAGGTCATGTCCATGGCGGTGAAAAGATAGCCAGCCATTTTGCCCTGGACATCGTGGAGAGGAGTGATGGAGAGACTGACAGGCAATTGACTGCCGTCCTTGCAGATATAAGTCCACTCCCTGGCCTTGGTGTTCTGCTTTTTGACGCTCTGATCGAAAACCTGCATCCCGGCCGGCTCCGACTCGGCTCCTTCGGACATTTCCCGGGCATAGGCGCGGAGCTCTTGCTCCAGATGAAGGGAGAGTATGTTGGCCTTGCCCACCATATCCCTGGAGGAATACCCCAGAAGAATGGTCGCTCCCCGGCTGAAGATCTGGATATTGCCCTGGAGATCGGTGGTGATAATGGACAGTTGGGTGGCGGCATCCAGCACGGCCTGGCGTTCGGCATGCGCGGTCTGGAATCTGTGCAGCATTTGTTCCGTTTGCTCGAACTGCTTGACCACCAGATCGGAGGTTATCTCCGCAGCTTCCCGGGCCACTTTCAGCTCCCGCCGGAGCATCTCGTTTTCAGCCTGTAATTCCCTGTAATCCTTGTTCATTGCCTAGCTTTCCCCTGTGTCCCGCGTCGCAAGGCTCAGACTCAACGCAGCTGCCCGAACAATGCCCTCTGGAGTGCATCGGTCTTCGAGACCCACCAAGCGGATGTCCTGCGGCATCCTCCCTTCACAGACCTTGGGCAGGACGGTCAGCAAATAGGGAAGCCCAGCCTCGTGGCCATAATGGACTCCCTCAAGGCAGCCGATGATCTGTTCCCGATCCAGGAGCACCACTTGATCCGAATCAGTGAAGCCATGGACGGTATCCACGAACACCACCCTTTCCACCCCTTCCAGCAAGGGCAATAAATCCAGGCCGGCCAGGCCTCCCTCGATGACCTCCACTCCCGGCGGCATATCCATTGCCTGCAAGCGGTCGAAAACAGCCAGTCCGGCCATGTCCCGGTCGATCAGCCGGTTGCCGATGCAGATGATGCGACTGTTCATAGCCCCCCGTTCAGGGTCACCCGTCCCACTTTCTTCCCCTTGCGGAGGCTATGCACCGCGCAGACCAGACAGGGATCAAAGGAGCGGACCACGTGTCCGGCCTCCACCGGATGAGCCGGATCGCGGACGGGTGTCCCGATCAATGCTTCTTCCCAGGCTCCGCGCTCCTTTTTTTCGTCCCGCGGCGAGCCATTCCAGGTGGAGGGGGTGATGACCTGATAGTGGTCTATTTTCTCATCCACGATCCTGATCCAATGGCCAAGAGCACCGCGGGCTGCCTGGAGCAGCCCTGCCCCTTCTCCATCCGGGATGGTGTCCACCCGGTGATAGAAATCTCCGCCATGATTGGCGTCCAGCTCGTGCAGCCAAGTCAGCATGGCCGGCAAGAGCCTGGCCGGCCTGGTCAGGCGGGCCAGTTGACGCAGCACGACATTGGGACCCTGCTCCCGGAGGAGATCGTGGAACAAGGGGTCATTGTCCACGATCATTTCCGCCAGGGGCCCGGTCTCGACAGCTGTTTCATCGTATCTGGGGGCCTTGACCCAGGAGTATTTCTCTCCTCCGGGCCCCGAGGCGTAAGGTCTGGTCCCGGCCCGTGAGGGATGGGCGGAAGCGTCGTCCTGCGTGTACCAGGAATGGGAGGTGTCTTCGCCTATCTTGTTGGGATCGAATGGCGCAACTGTTGTGCCGTTGGCAAAGCCGGCGCCCAGGAGTTGCCCGTTCGTCCCGGAGACGGCGCTCGTGCTCGGCAGGGGAAGGCTGCCGTAGGAGAGAAAGCGGTTGTGGCCCCCGCCTATCTCATCCAGGCCGGCTTGACGGGCGAAACGGAGAAAGAAGCCGACCTCGCTTTCCCGATGGGCCCTGCTTTCCTCCAGCCACTCCTCCAGATCGGCGGCACTGGTAACAGCCTGCCAGCGCTCGAGGGTACATCCCAGGAACTTCTCCTCATACCATTTGCGGAAGTGCTCCAGGACCATACGGCACTGCAATATTTCGGAAACTTCCAGGGTGGATGTGACTCCTCCCGGAACCATGAAGGAAGTATGCGGCCATTGCCCGCCGATGATGGAGACGATCTGCAGCAGGTGTTTTGTCTGCTGGATGACTTGCAGGCTGGATGTGCCGGCCAGCGGGGCATAGCGCTCATACGCCTCCCGGCTCAAGGGGTGCGACCCGTATGCCTCGCGGTTGGCGAAATCGACCATGAACATCAGGACGGACTGGCGCACATCACTCTGGATGGTTTCGGCCATCAAGGCCAGATTGCGCTGACGCTGGGCATTATCCGGGGCCTTGACCCCTGTGACCGCATCAAGGGCCTCCACTGCCGCGGTCAAATGAGTCAGGCTGCAAACCCCGCAGATGCGGGGAGTGAATACCAGTCCGTCCAGGGCGCCCCGTCCGGTCATCATGTCCTCGAAACCGCGGAACATGGTGCCCGAACTCCAGGCATCGCTGATTATCCCGTCCCGCACGTCGACATGGACCTCGAGGTCTCCCTCGGCCCGGTTCAAGGGAACGGAGATCCGTTGGGTCTCTTTGGTCATATGGATTTCAACCCTTATACTTTGGCGGTTCTCTGGGTAAGACGCTCCGGGGCGGCAGCTGCGGCCATGCTTTTATAGACCATGTAGTGCGCCCGGTTGACCCCCTTGGGCAGGGACAGGGGGATGCCCTCGATATTCTGGGTATGGAAGAAGGGGGATTTTTTGGGGAATTCCGGATCCGTGCACCCGAAACAGGGAACACCGGCCCGGGTTTTGGAGGACTGTTGGTTCCAGAGCAGCTTGTTGCACGGTCCGGGGACCAGCGGGCCGGCACAGCCCAAGTGAAAGAAAAGACAGCCCATGTCCCCGAAGTCCGATTCCTCGACCCGGTATTCGTGGTATTCGTTACGGGTGCAGCCCTGATGCACCAGGGTGCCGTACCATTCCAGGGGGCGGTGATAATGGTCCAGTTCCAGCTCCGGAGGAGATGCCCTGGAAATCATGCCCAGGACACCCGGTAGGACATCGTGATGGCAGGGGCACCCCGCCAGGTTGATGACCGGCAGGCCCGACCCGGACCGGAATTCCTCACCCAGGAAGCCGCCTGGCTCGCTTTTTTCGAATTGGAGGCCGCTCGATTCAACAATCTGGTCCGCCCCGAACCCGCCAAAGGAAGCGCAGGTCCCCAGGGCCAGAACCACCTGGGCCTGCCGGGAGAGCATCTGGATCAATTCCTTTTTGGGCCTGTTGTTCACTGTGTCGAACATGCCGGTCCCGGCCGGCCCGCGGATAACCGATCCTTCCAGGATGAAAATATCCAGGGGCTGGGTGCCGTCCGCGATGTTGTCCAGGAGGCGTGTCTGATCCTGGGGGGAGATGTTGGAAAGGGAGGGGTGCCAGAGCAGCTCGATGTCCAGGACGCGAAACAGCTCGGAGACATCGGGAAATTCATGGCTTAGGAAGGAAAATGTGTCCCCTCCGCAGCCACCGCCTTGCAGCCAGTATGCGGTCTTCACAGTCAAACCTCCTCTTGCAGGGGTTCAAAAGCATGGTTCTTGTGGTCCTGTTTGGATACAATTTTATAGGACACTTTTCGACGGGTGGGGCAAAAAGTTTAGCCTTTTCCGGTAGATTGCCGGTTTGCTGTTTCTCTCTTTTTACTTTGACGAGGCCTTCCTCAAGTGCGAATCTGGGGCTTTTCTGTTCTCCTATGCATCTTCAATGATTTTGCAAAAATAAATTTTTAGCCTGTACAGCGGAAAAAGAACGGCTCGCGCAGCGGCGCAGAGGCGCTGTGTAAGAAAGAAAAAAAGAGTAAGTTGCAGCACTTCCCGGAGGGCTTCTAAGCCCCATTATGGAGGGAGTTTTATAATTCCCTTTTCGCAATGTTTTTATAACCCCCCGAAATTTAAGGTTGTACAAGCTAAATGTTTCTGATATGCTTGTGGGATGTCCAAGAAA
>JAIPDU010000078.1 GCA_021737525.1 Desulfohalobiaceae bacterium
AAACCCGATCCCCTCCAGCTAAAATTCATTCACCGAGGATATCCCAGTGGATCTGCATACCCTCTCCAGACTCAACCGCTTCCGGGCCATCGTGGTCACCCTGGTCAAGTACGGCTTTGGGGACATCATCGCCAGGCTGGACCTTCCGGCAAAGCTGGGCCCCCTCTATACCAGAAAGCAGCCCAGGGAGGAACGCAACACCTACACACGCATACGGCTCACCCTGCAGGAGCTGGGCCCCACCTTCATCAAGCTGGGACAGCTGCTCAGCCTGCGCACGGACCTGATCCCCGTGGAAATGGCCGACGAGCTGAGCAAGCTCCAGGAAAACGTCCCGGCAGAGGACTTCGCCGAGATCCGCAAACAGATCGAACGTTCCCTGGGACGCCCCATGGACGAGGTGTTCCTGGAGTTCAACGAGGAACCCCTCGCAGCCGCATCCCTGGCCCAGGTTCACAGGGCCGTCCTGCGCGAGGGCAACGACGTGGTGGCGGTCAAGGTGCAGCGCCCGGGAATCAGGCAGATAATCCGCAACGACCTGCGGATCATGGAGAGCCTGGCCCAGAGGGCCCATGAACGCGTGGAAATGCTGCAGCTCTACAATCTGCCCCGGGTGGTGGATGAGATCAAGCGCCTCCTGACCCAGGAGCTGGATTTCCAGCGGGAAGGCCGCAACATTCGCCTGGCCCGGAGCAATTTCGCGGACGATCCCGCCCTGTATCTCCCCCATGTCTATAGCGAGATAAGCACTTCACGGCTCCTGGTCCTGGAGCTGATCAGCGGAACCAGTCTCCGCGACGCGGTGACCAATTGGGATCCCGGGATGCGCAGGGAGCTGGCCCGGAAGTGGCTCAGGGCAACTCTGAAACAGATCCTGGAGGACGGTTTCTTTCATGCGGACCCCCACCCGGGCAATCTCTTCATCCTCTCCGATATGCAGTACAGCCTCCTGGACTGGGGCATGGTGGGCCGCCTTACCCCCGAGACCCGGCTCAAGCTCATCGACCTTCTGGGAAGCGTGGTCCTCAAGGACAGCCAGCAGACGCTGGATCTGTTGCTGGAATTCACCGAATACAAGGCGAACACGGACATGGACAGCCTGCACCGTGAGCTCATGGACATCCTGGACGACTACCACTCCGTTCCCTTGAAAGAGATCAACATGGGCAGGCTTCTGACCGCGCTCACGGAAATGCTGCGCAACCACCAGATGCAGCTGACCATGGACCTTTCGGTGATGATCAAGGCCATCGTTACCAGCGAGGGCTCGGCCAGGTTGCTCGATCCGGACCTGGATGTGATCAGCGAAGCCGCCCCCTACATCCGGCGCCTGGCCAAACAGAAATATTCCCCGCAGACGATCCTGCGCACCATCCAGAGCAGCTTCCGCAATCTCTGGCGCATGCAGCGGAGCCTGCCCCTCCAGATCAACCACATCATGGACAAGCTCGAACGCGACGAGCTCACCATCGGCTTCGAGCACAAGCGCCTGGAGGGCCTGCGTCGCACCCTGAACGAGGTGGCCAACCGGCTGACCCTGGCTCTAATCACCACCTCCATGATCATCGGCTCCTCCATGATCATCACCACGGGTGTGAAGCCCCTGCTCTTCGGCTATCCCGCCCTGGGGCTCATAGGATACCTCCTGTCCGGGCTCTTCGGGTGCTGGCTCATTGTGGACATCCTGCGCAAACGCAAATACTAGCCCGCAAATGGAGGCCAATATGCTGGACCGCACCCAGGCCTGGACCCTGCTCCAGGAACAAAACCCCGACGATGCCCTTATCGCCCACAGTTTGCAGACCGAGGCAGTGCTCCGCGAGTTGGCCGGTCACTTCGGCCGGGACACCGAGCTCTGGGGGATCACCGGTCTGCTGCACGACCTGGATTTCCCCGAAACCAGGAACGACCCCTCCCGGCACGGGCTCGTTGCCGCGGAGCTCCTTTCGGAGAGGCTTCCCGGCGAGGCCATCCGGGCCATCCAGGCCCACAACTGCGAGGAGAACGGGACCACCCCGGAATCCGAGCTGGACTACGCCCTGCGCTGCGGGGAGTCCGTAACCGGGCTCATCAGCGCCAACGCCCTGGTTCGTCCCCAGGGAATGGAGGGAATGAAGCCCTCGAGCCTGAAAAAGAAAATGAAGGACAAGAGCTTCGCGGCCAATGTGAGCCGGGAGCGGATACGGGAGTGCGAGAAGCTGGGTCTGGAGCTGGACGGATTTCTGCGGCTGGGGATCGAGGGGATGGCCCGCATCGCGGACCGATCCGAGGCCGGGCTCACCCCGCGTTCCTAGAACAAGCCGAGCTGAACCCTTGTTCCTGGGTCAGCGAGAGCAGGGATATCACATTTGAATTAACACACTGAACTAATTGACAAAAATGTAATGATGTAGCTGTCCCTCTTTCTCCATTCTCTGTGCCCCTCTGTGTCCTCTGTGGTGAAGTTTTTTACCAGAGAGCACAGAGACACACAGAGAAAAGATCGGGGATCCAATCTCTTGAATGCCCTGTCTGAGACTTGTCACGAAGAGCAGGCTGAGGCACGAACTACTTGGAAAAATCCCGGCACCATGAGGAGACTATCCAGATGCGATAGCCCTGACAGCGACAGGTTCGATTCTCGACACGAGGCCGCCCGTCTCAAGGCACGGATATTTGCGGGCAGGAGGGCTCGCCGCGAGAGAGGGCGTCCTTGTACACCCCCGCCGCCCGGACGAAATTCTCCGCCCAGGTCGGCACGCCCAGGGCATGGATGTGGTTGTAGCAGGCAAGGGTATTCTTGTAGAGCAGCCCGTCAGTGCCCCCTCCCAGGCCGGTTCCCCGGCTCATCTGCAGACAGGAGGGAACGTCGTCTCCCTGTAGGGGATAGCACCGGGAATAGTGGAACTCGTGTCCGGTAAACTCCTCGCCCACGGCAAAAAAGGGGTTGGAGCGCCGCACCGTGCACAGGGTGTAGCCGTGGCCCTGGGGCTTGCTGGAGAGGCCCGTCCGCAGCGGGAAAAGGTCCACCATCTCGTAGGCTGTCTCCTCCTCCGTGGTCAGCCTGGAACACAAGTACATCAATCCGCCGCACTCGGCGTAGATGGGGAGCCCTCTCTCGGCGAGCCCCCGGATGTGTGCCTTGATCCCTGTATTGGCTGCGAGGCGTTCCGCCTGAATCTCGGGGAACCCGCCCCCCAGATAGAGCCCGTGGATCTCGGGCCACTCCGCGTCTGGATCGAGGAGGCTCACCTCGACCAGCCTCGCTCCGGCCCGCTCCAGGGCCTGGAGATTCTCCGGGTAGTAGAACCACAGGGAGGCGTCCTTGACCACGCCGATGGAAACCCGGCGCGGGGTCTCCTGCGCCCTGGGCCACAGATTGATTTCCGGCGCCTGGAACTCCGGCGCGCTTCGGCCGAGCTCAAGGATTCCCGCCAGATCCACCCAATCCCCCAGGATGCGCGCGCTTTCCTCGATGGCCTCCTCCGCGCCGAACTCCCGGTCCGAGATAAGGCCCATGTAGCGCTCCGGGATCAGGGTGTCGTCCAGCTTGGGCAGGGCCCCCAGCACTGGGACATCCGTGTACTCCTCCAGACAGTTGCGCAGGATACTCCGGTGTCTGTTCCCCGCGGTGCGGTTGAGGATGACACCGCCCAGGATCAGGTCCTTCTCGAAAAGGGAACACCCCTGAACAATAGGGGCCACGGTCCGGGTCATCTTGGAGCAGTCCAAAATGAGCAGCACGGGGCACTGCAGCAGGCGGGCGAGTTGGGAGGTGGAACAGGAGCCGTTGGTGTCCTTCCCGTCGAACAGGCCGCGATTTCCCTCAACGAGAGAGAAATCGTGTCCTCTAGCCTGTTCGGCGAAAAGGCGGGTCAACACCCGGTCCCGCATAAAAAAAGGATCCAGATTCGTGGCTGTTTGGCCTGCGGCTCTTCCCAGCCAGACAGCGTCGATATAATCCGGACCCTTCTTGAAGGGCTTGACCGAAAGGCCGCTTCGCAGCCAATGCCTGGCCAGGCCCAGGGAGAGAATGGTTTTTCCCGCACCTCCGCTCAGGGCGGAGACGATCAGGCGCGGCAGGTGTGACACGAAATATCGAATCCGGGGACGGACTGAACGTCCGTAGTTTTACTCAGAGGATCCTTCTTCCTCATCGGACTTTCCGTATCCGGGCAGATAGTACATGGAAGTGCTCCCGCTGGACCAGAGACAGAGTCGTTCCTCGTTAACCATCTCGGTAATGATCTTCTTCGCCTCGCGGGGCTTCATATCCAAGATTTTGGACATATCGTTGAAGTAGAACTTGGACTTGGTCTTGGACTTCTTTTTCAGCTCTTCCTCGAGCTTTTGCTTTTGTTCTTCGTTGGCCATTTCCTTTTTCCTCCCTATACCTTGAAGTAGGGCCAAGGGGCGCGTCACGCGCCCCCTGAAACCTTCCTGGTGATTCACTCTCTCGAAGTGCCGCTAACTAGGCGTACTTCTGCTGGTGGTAGTCCTTGGTCGCCTCGTTGGTGAACTTGAAGTTCGTGGTCTGACGCCAGGTGTAGTAGGCCGGATCGCGGAAGTCGTCGATCAGGTGGTGGGTGAACTCCAGACCGCACTTCTCGAAGAAGCGCTCCCAGCCGATCCGGGCGGCCCAGTCGCCCAGGCGCTCGTATTTGTTCGCGTTCTGGGAGTAGGCTTCCACGATCTGGCGCACCGTCTTGGCCAGGGTGGGCCAGCGCGGGGGCTCATTGGGCACGAAGGCCACAACCACCTTGGAGAACTCGGGCTTGGTGATCCGGTTGGACACCTTGCCACCGGCCATGATGACCAGGCCGTCGCCCTCGGCGTCCGCCAGGGGCAGGGAGGGGCACATGGTGTAGCAGTTGCCGCAGAACATGCACTTCTCCCAGTTGATCTCCACGCTCTTGACCTCTTTCTGCTCACCGCTGCGCTCGGAGGTGATCTCCTTCTTCTTGGGCTTGATCGCTCCGGTGGGGCAAGCGGCCACTGCCAGGGGCAGCTCGCAGAGGCTGTCGATCCACTCGTCGTCCACCAACGGCGGCTTGCGGTGGTATCCCAGCAGGGCGATGTCCGAGCAGTGCACAGCGCCGCACATATTCAGGCAGCAGGCCATGGAGATGCGCAGCTGGGCGGGCAGCCGCATGTTCTGGAACTCCTCGAAGAGCTCGTCCAGGACCACCTTGACCGTTCCGGACGCGTCCGTGGCCGGGGTGTGACAGTGGATCCAGCCCTGGGTGTGGACGATGTTGGTAATACCCGCACCGGTGCCGCCGACAGGGAACTTATAGGAGCCCTTCTCGTTCTTCCGGCTGTTGAGATCCTGCTTCAGGGGCTCCACCTTGTCCTTGCTGTCCACCATGAATTCCACGTTGTTCCGCGTGGTCCAGCGGACGTGGCCGTCGCAGTGCTTGTCCGCAATATCGCAGATCTCGCGGACGTATTGCGCGCTCGCCAGACGGGGAGTGCCGCAGCGGACGGTATAGACCTCGTCCCCGCTCTGGGCCTTGTGCATGAGCACGCCGGGCTCCAGGATCTCGTGCCACAGCCACTGGCCGAAGTTCTTCTTGATCACCGGCGGCAGATTCTCGCCGTAGTAGTGATTCCCGATATCCGTAATCCGGTCCTGCAACGGATTTTCGGGATCGTATCCTGATGAAACGAATGTCATATTGCTTCCTCCTTCTTGCCGCTCTTAGCGTTGATGCCGGGTCCTGAAGTCCTGCAGATCGCCCTTGTTCACCGGCCAGCCACCGGGAACCTCGTCCTGATACCAGAAGATGTAGGGGTTGTGCCTGGGCTCTTCCACCTGCTGGGCCAGGGCCCTGAGCCCGGTCATCTCGAGCAGCTTCTGGAAGCCCTGCCGCTTCATGAGCTCGCCCAGGCGCTCGCGGTTCTTGCCTTCCTCCATCCACCAGTCCCAGATATTCTCGATAACCTCCTTGAGGTCGTCAAAGGGCTCTTCCATGCTGATGAAAGGCACGAGCAGGGTGGACATCTGCGCCCCATCCAGGATGGGGGCCTTGGCCCCGACCAGGACCGAAGCGCCCTTGTCCTTGCCTGGCCACAGAGCCCGGGGCATCACGTTGATGCAGTGCATGCACCGGGTGCATTCCTTGTTGTCGATCACGAGCTTTTTGTCTTCCATCCACATGCAGTTGGTGGGGCAGAGGTCGAGGACTTCCTTCTGGATGTCGAAGGGGCCCCAGTCCCGGCCGGCGTGCGCGCCGCCGTTGGGAGGAATCTCACCGCCGATGTAGGCCTGGACCGCTTTCTGGTCGATCTGGATCTCGTCTCTCCAGGTCCCCACCACGGAGAGGTCGGCGCGCGCGATGGCCGCCACGCAACCGTTGGGGCAGCCGTCGAACTTGAACTTGAACTTGTAGGGGAATGCCGGACGGTGCAGCTCGTCCTGGTACTCCTGGGTCAGCTGATAACAGGCCTCCTGGGTGTTGTAGCAGGACCACTCGCAGCGGGACTCGCCCAGGCAGCAGGCGGGGGTGCGCAGGTTGGATCCGGATCCGCCCAGATCCTGGTCCAGCTCATGGGTCAAGGTGTAAAAGGTTTCTTCCAGCTGCTCCGTACGGGTGCCCAGGAAGATGATGTCACCCGTTGAGCCGTGCATGTTCAGGATGCCGCTGCCGCGGAAATCCCAGAGGTCGCAGATCTTGCGCAGGAAATCGGTGGTGTAGTACTTCCCGTTGGGCTGGTTGACCCGCATGGTGTGGAAGTGGGCCACACCGGGGAACATCTCCGGCTGGTCGCAGTAGCGGCCGATGACGCCGCCGCCGTAGCCGAAGACACCGACGATGCCGCCGTGCTTCCAGTGCACTTCCTTTTCCTTGTAGGACAGCTCGAGAACGCCGAGCAGGTCGTCAACCACGTCCTCCGGGATCTGATAGTTGATATTGTCCGGATTTTGATGCCTGTAGTCCGACTGGCGCTTCAGATCGTCGACAAAACTCGGCCATGGCCCTGACTCGAGTTGGTCCACCATCGGGGTCTCACGTTTTGCCATTTCGACGCCTCCTTACTAGAGTGTGTTAAACGGTGATAACGGCCGCACTAGCCCTTTTTTCCGCCGTGATTCTAGCGGGCGGAAGCCAGCGCACCCCTCTCCATCTCCCAGGCAACGTGCCTGTGGTTTTCCCTCAGTCCACTTGGAGCCCGATATGGAATACTTGTACAAAAAAACATAACCTCGCATGACGCGATTGTTAATTTACGAACAAGAGCCTCGATTTGTCAAGCGACAAACTGCTATTCGCGGTAGGGCTCCAATTGATCCAGCATATCCTGCGGCACCTCGTACCCGTTCTCGCGAGCTTGGTCACAATGCTGCAAGGCCGT
>JAIPDU010000079.1 GCA_021737525.1 Desulfohalobiaceae bacterium
GTCCCAGCCGTTCTCCGAGGCCACCTGGGGCAGCAGCAGGCCGGAATGGACCCCCTTCTGGATCACCAGGCCGTGCCGTCCGGGTACAACGGCCTGCGGATCCGGGCAGGGCTCGATGGGGCTCATGATGGAGATTTCGATCTCGATCCGCTCCAGCTCGGACCGGCTCAAGGGGGGAAACCTGGGATCGCTGAACGCCGCCTGCTTGGCCATGTTGGCCACGTTGGCGTGCACCGGCTCGTCCGCTGAGAGGTGTCCGATGCATCCCCGGAGCTGCCCGCCGATTTTCAGGGTCACGAAGACCCCGTACTTCTCCCGCAGCTTGTCCGTGGGCGGCTCGGGCAGCTCCACGGACGCATCGAACCCCTGCCCGATACTCTTGAAAGTCAGATCCCGCAGATAACTCTTTTCCTCGTCCGTCAGGGAAAAGCGAAAGCCCTGCTCCTGCATACGCCTCACCTCATTATGTTAGGACATGGTTATGCGCTTACGTAATCAGATACACGCATAACAACATAATCACGCAAAACTTCAATCAAAACCCCCGCTCCAGCCCTGGGCTGATCAGACAGGGCCCGCCAGGACTTTCTTCCGCCACGGGCTGCGGCGCATCATCCAGATATACGCGGCCCTGCCGAACCCGCAGGCGTCCCTGGGCAAGCCACTGTACGGCCTGGGGATAGATCCGGTGCTCCAGGGCCAGGATGCGACCGGCGAGGCTGTCCCCGTCATCCTCCGGCGACGCCGGAACCGCGGCCTGGATGATCACCGGGCCGTGATCCATGTGCTCGTCCACGAAATGCACCGTGGCCCCGGAGAGGCGCACCCCGTACTCCGCTGCGTCGCGCTGGGCGTGGGCGCCCCGGAAGCCGGGAAGCAGGGAGGGGTGGATATTGAGCACTTGTCCGGAAAAGGCCTGCACGAAATCCCGGCTCACCAGGCGCATGTATCCGGCCAGGACCACCGCCTCGGCGCCGTGCTCGCGTATGGCTGCAATCACCGCCTCCTCGTGGCTCGCCCGGTCCGGATAGGCCTTGTGGTCCTCCACCCTGGCCGGCAGGCCCATCCCCTCGGCCCGCTCCAGGCCGCGGGTCCCGGGCCTGTTGGAAAGGACCAGGTTGATCCGGGCGTCCAGCAGGCCCTGCTCGATGCGTCTTGCGATGGACTCCAGATTGGTTCCGCTTCCGGAAGCAAGGATCGCAAGGGGGAGGGTCATGGGCTCGCTCCGCTCGTGTCTTACCGTTCACCGCCAGCTGCGTCGCGTGCGATGGCCTGGGCAAGCTCGGGCACGGTATAGCGCTCGGGCCACACCTGGCAGGCGAAGCCGTATTCGGAAAGCGTCTCCTCGGTGACCGGCCCGATGCAGGCCAGGCGCAGGCCCTGTTCCGTGTAGGGGCGGAGCCTCTCCGGCCCGACCAGCTTGAAGAAATTGTGCACCGTGGAGGAGCTGGTGAAGCTCACGTAGTGGACCTCCCCCCGGCCCATGGCCTCCAGGAGTACCTCCGCGTCGTTGTGGGCCAGCTCGGTGCGGTACACCGGCAGCACGTTCACCTCGAACCCCGCCCGCTCCAGCTCCCGGGGAAGCACCTCGCGGGCGGTCTCCGCGCGGGGGATGAGGATGCGCTCCCCGAATCCCCCATGATGAATGATCCCCTGCACCACCTCCTCGGCCACATAGCGCCTGGGCACGAAATCAGGCTCCAGGCCGCGCCCGCGCAGCTCGTCCGCGGTTGCCGGACCGATCGCGGCCAGGCGTCTTCCGCCGAAGGCGCGGCTGTCCAGCCCCTGCCGCCGGAGGCGGTCGAAGAAGTGTTTTACCCCGTTGACCGAGGTAAAGACCAGGCTGTCGTACCTCGACAGCTCCCGGACGGCCCGGTCCACGGCCTCGTAATCCTTCAGGGGGCTGATCCGGATGGTGGGAAACTGCAGGCAACAGGCCCCCATGTCCTCGAGGGTGCGCACCAGGCCGCTGGCCTGCTCCCTAGCCCGGGTCACGACCACGCCCCTGCCCAGCAGCGGACGTTTCTCGAACCAGTCCAGCCGCTCCTTGAGACTGACCACTCCGCCCACGATGAGCAGGGCCGGGGCGGTGTATCCCGCTTTTTGCGCCTCCTCGGCGATGCGCTCCAGACTCTCCACCAAAGTAGTCTGTCGGCAGGTGGTGCCCCAGCGGACGAGCGCGGCGGGAGTGCCCCCGTCCAGACCGGCCCGCAAGAGGTTGGCCGTGATGGAGGCCAGATTCTTGACCCCCATGAAGAAGACCAGGGTGCTCGCGCTGCGGGCCAGGGCCTGCCAGTCCAGGGCGCTCTCCCCCTTGTCCGCGCTCTCGTGCCCGGTAACGAAGCTCACCGAGGAGGAAAAGCCGCGGTGGGTCAGGGGGATGCCGGCGTACGCGGGCGCGGCCACCGCGGAGGTGATACCCGGGACCACCTCGAAGGCGGCGCCGGCCTCAACCACCTGCTCCGCTTCTTCCGCGCCGCGGCCGAAGACATAAGGGTCGCCCCCCTTGAGCCTGGCCACGGTCAGTCCGCGCCCGGCACGATCCACCAGGACCCGGTTGATCTCCTCCTGGGACAGGGTGTGCTCCCCGCCGCGCTTACCGGCGTAGACAAGCTCAGCCCCTTCGGGGCAATAGTCCAGGAATCCCTCGTTGGCCAGATAGTCGTAGACCACCACGTCAGCAGCCTCGAGGACCTCGCGGGCGCGAACGGTCAAGAGACCCGGATCTCCCGGACCCGCGCCGAGCAGATAGACCTTTCCCTCGTTCATGCCTCATCCTGTTGATACTGGGCCAGCTTCTCCCGCAGAGAGCTCAGCTTGTCCCGCTTTTGCCGCAGCTCGTCCCGGCGCTGCCGCTCCTTGTCCACAACATCGGCCGGGGCCTTGTTCACGAAATCCTCGTTGGCCAGCTTCCTCTCCGAGCCGGACAGATCCTTGTCCACCTTGCCCAATTGCTTGTCCAGACGCTCCACCTCGGCCCGGAAGTCCACCACGCCCTCCAGGGGCACAAAGAGCTCGCATCCGTCCACCACGTTGCTTGCCGCGGCCCCGGGAGGGGTGAGCTCCGCATCGATGCGGAGCTCTTCCAATCTGGCCAATTCGGAGACGACCCGCCTGTTTCGCTCCAGAAAGGCGGCGCGTTCCCCGTCCATGCGGGCCAGCAGGGTCAGCCTGCGTCCGGGATTCAGCTCCAATTCGCTTCGCACGTTGCGCACGCTGACCACCACCTGCTGCAGAAAGTCCATCCAGGCGGGGAGCTCCTCGTTGCGGCACTCCGGGCGCATTTCCGGATAGGGCACCCGGGCCAGATTCTTCTCTTCGATTCCCGGAAAATGGTCCCACAGCTCCTGAGTGACAAAGGGGACGAAGGGATGCAGCAGCACCAGGAGCTCGGTGAAGCTCTTGTGCAGGCAGGCCTGGGCCTCCAGGCGCAGCTCTTCGTCATCGGAAAAGAGCTCCGGCTTGATCATCTCCAGGTACCAGTCGCAGTAGGTATGCCACAGGAACTGATACAGATCGTGGGCCGCGTCGTTGAAGCGGTACCCTTCCACGGCCTGGGCCACCTCCTGCTTGATCCGCTCCATCTCCTGCAGGATATAGCGGTGGCTGAAGGACTTCACCGAGGTGAAATCCACCTCGGGCACGGGGTCCTGGAGGTTCATCAGGGCGAACCGCGCCGCGTTCCAGATCTTGTTGATGAAGTGGCGGTAGCCCTCGATGCGGGGCTTGCTCAGCTTCACGTCCCGGCCCATGGCGGCGAGGATGGCCAGGGTGAAGCGAAGAGCGTCCGCCCCGTACTCCTCGATCACCTCCACGGGATCGATGACGTTGCCCTTGGACTTGCTCATCTTCTGGCCCTCTTCGTCCCGGACCAGGGCGTGGATGTACACATGCTCGAAGGGCACTTGCTCCCGGAAGTGGATGCCCATCATCATCATCCGCGCCACCCAGAAGAAGATGATGTCGAAACCGGTGACCAGGACGGAGGTGGGATAGAAGGTACGCAGGTCTTTTGTATCCCCGGGCCAGCCCAGGGTGGAGAAAGGCCACAGAGCGGAGGAGAACCAGGTGTCCAGCACGTCTTCGTCCTGGGCCAGATTCTGGCTTCCGCAGGAGGGGCAGGCCTGCGGATCCTCCCTGGAGACGATGAGCTCGCCGCAGTCCCCGCAGGTCCAGGCCGGGATACGATGCCCCCACCAGATCTGGCGGGAAATGCACCAGTCCCGGATATTATCCATCCAGTCGTAGTAGTGGGTGAGCCAGTGCTCCGGAAAGAACCGGGTTGAGCCGTCCAGTACCGCGTCTGTTGCGGCTCGGGCCAGAGCCCCTGTGGCCACGAACCACTGCTTGGAGATAAGGGGCTCGATATCCGTGGAGCAGCGATAGCAGCGGCCCACGTTGTGGGTGTACTTCTCCACCTGCCTCAGGACGCCCTGTTCCCGCAAATCGGCGACCACGCGCTCACGGGCGGTGTGCCGGTCCAGCCCCTGATAGGCCAGGCCGGCATCTTCCGTCATGTGCCCCGTGTCGTTGATGACCCGGACACTCGCCAGACCGTGGCGCTCGCCCAGATCGAAGTCATTGGGATCGTGGGCCGGAGTGACCTTGAGGCAGCCGGTGCCGAAGGAGGTGTCCACATGGGTGTCCGCAACAACGGGAATGTCCCGGTCCACAAGGGGCAAACGCACGGTGCCGCCCACGAGGTGCCGAAAACGCTTGTCCTCGGGATGAACCGCCACGGCGGTGTCGCCGAGCATGGTTTCCGGCCGGGTGGTGGCCACCACAACCTCGCCGCCTCCGGCCAGGGGATAGGCGATGTGGTAGATGCCCCCCTCCTGCTCCTCGTATTCCACTTCCAGATCCGCCAGGGCGGTCTGACAGCGGGGGCACCAGTTGATGATGTAGTCCCCGCGATAGATCAGGCCTTCTTCAAATAGCCGGACGAAGACCTCCCGCACCGCCAGGGACAGGCCCTCGTCCATGGTGAAGCGCTGCCTGCTCCAGTCCACTGAGGCGCCCATCCGCTTGACCTGGTTCAGGATCTTGTCCCCGTACTCCTCGCGCCACTGCCAGACCCGGCGCACGAACTCCTCCCGGCCCAGCTCCTCGCGGGAGATCCCCTCCTGGGCCAGGGCCCGCTCCACCACGTTCTGGGTGGCGATGCCGGCGTGGTCCGTGCCCGGCACCCAGAGGACGTTGTATCCATTTTGCCGCTTGTAGCGGCAGAGGACATCCTGAAGGGTGATGTTCAGGGCGTGGCCCATGTGCAGACTGCCCGTGACGTTGGGCGGCGGGATGACCATGGAGAAGGCCGGGGCCTCGCTCTCCGGATCCGCGGTGAAGGTGCCCTCCCGATCCCAGAAATCGCGCCAGCGCTCCTCGACCTGCCTGGATTCATACCCCTTGCTGAGTTCGACCTGACCGCCCATAATCCACTTCTCTCCTATTCTTGAGTCTTTCCCACTCCTATCCCGCGCGGGGATTTTGCTGGCACACCGGGCAGTACACGGAGCTCCTGCCGGTTACCACTATGCGCTCCAGAGCGCTGCCGCAGCTCGTGCACGGCTGCCCCGCCCGCTGATAGACCAGAAAATCGTTTTGAAAGCTGCCGGCGGTGCCGTTGGCGTCCACGAAGTCGCTGAAGGTGCTGCCCCCGGCCTTTATGGCTTGCTGCAGCACCCGGATCAGCCCGGTGTACAGCCTGACGTATCCCTCGTATCCGATCGCATCAGCTGGGGTTTCCGGATGGATGCCCGACAAATGGAGGGACTCGTCCGCATAGATGTTGCCGATTCCGGCGAGCACGGTCTGATCCAGCAGAAGGGGCTTGATCCGGCCCCGACGCCCCTGAAAAAGACCGACGAACTCAGCGGCGTCCAGCTCCAGCGGCTCCGGTCCCAGTCCGGCGTAGAAAGGCCAGGCCCTTAGCTCCGCTTCGCTGGCGAAGACGCGGCAATAGCCGAATTTCCGCACATCCCGGAACAGGAGTGCCTGATGGTCGAGTAGGCTAAAAACAAGGTGTGTGTGTTTGTCAAGCTCGCTGTCCTCCTGCCGTGTCACGAGGAGGCGCCCGGTCATCTTCAGATGGAAGGCGATAAGCGCTCCGTCCTCCAGCTCCAGCAAAACGAGCTTGGCCCGGCGCCGTACGCGGTCTACCCGTTTGCCCTGTACCGCGGCGCGCAGCTCATAGTCCGAGCAACGCAGGCAACCGGAATGCCGCACCCTGACATCCTGCAGCCTGGCCCCGGCCAGGGCCCGATCAAGGCAACGGGAGATGATTTCCACTTCCGGAAGTTCCGGCACAGAGACACCCTTTCCTGCAATGACCCCTATGGAGCTAGGCGGACTTGTATTGCTTATTGTTTCGGGGTAGATTCCCAGGAGAAATTCGATGGATAAAGTATATTCCCGGGAGGGTCAAGTCCGTATGATCATCGACGCCCACGTGCACATCTGCCCCCCGCAGGTGCGACTGGACCGGCAACCCTTTCTGGAGGGCGAGCCCGAGTTCTCCGGGATCTACTCCGACCCCCGGGCCGAGCTCGTCGGCGCGGGCGATCTCGTGGCGACCATGGACCAGCAGGGCGTGGACCGGGCGGTGGTCTTCGGCTTTCCCTGGCGCAAGCAGGCCAACTTCCGGCTGAACAACGACTACGTCCTCCAGGCAGCGGACCGCTATCCGGAGCGGCTGGTCCCCTTCTGCTGTCTCCATCCCGGCCACAAGAACGCGGAGGCCGAGATCCGCCGCTGCTTCGACCGTGGTGCGCGGGGTGTCGGGGAGCTCGCCTTCTACAGCCGCGGCCTGGACCAGACCGCCCGCGACGAGGTGGGCCGTGCCGCCGCGGTCTGCGAGGAGGCGGGTCGCTTTCTCCTGCTGCACACCAACGAGCCCGTGGGGCACAATTATCCGGGCAAGAGCCCCATGCATCTGGGCCAGCTCTACGCATTGCTCAAGGAGCGGCCCCGCACCCGGTGGATCCTGGCCCACGCCGGAGGGGGGCTCCCCTTCTACGCCCTGATGAGGAAGGAGGTGGAGGACGTGCTGGAGAGCTGCCTCTTCGACATCGCGGCCCTGCCCTTTCTGTTCAAGCCGGAGGGACTGACTGCCATGTGCCGGGCCGCGGGGACGGAAAAGTTCATCCTGGGCACGGACTATCCCCTGCTCCCGCCGCGGCGCTACTACAAGCTCCTGGAGGCGTCCGGGCTGAGCGAGGAGGAACAGGCCATGATCCTGGGCGGAAACATGGAGCGGGAATTGTCGTGATGCGTGATTCGTTATCCGTTATC
>JAIPDU010000080.1 GCA_021737525.1 Desulfohalobiaceae bacterium
ACTGATCATACCTGTATACACCTCGAGTCGGGTGGGGGCAGGGATGCCCCCGCAGGAGGAGCCTTAGAAAATTCAGAACCGGAGCCTCCTCGCTCGAAAAACCCCGTGGTGGCTTTCGCGGATCTGAATCAATAAGCGTTTTCTTGGATTGGAACATCCCTTGCTGCAATCCTTCGCGAGGTATTCTTGAACGATTCAGCGGAAAATCCGACGATTTTCTTCGCTCGTCAGGCGGGGAAACCCGGCACTCACCCCTTTCGGAATTCAATACATTGCAGATGGGGGAGGGAATCTTCCTGCATGGTCCATATTGCCGTGTTTTCCCTCTCAAAAAACTAGCTTGAATTGAGACGGTTTTCAAGTTATGCGGCACCCTGCTGGCTTCCCAATGGAAAGGCTCGGCCCTTTCCATCCCATTGGCAACGCATGAGCTCAGGACGGCTCGGCCAGGCAGCGCCGCGTGCGGCGGGGTATGAATGATCCGAATAACCAGCGGCATATTCAAGGGCAGGCGGATCGAGACGACCTCCGGTCCCGGATACCGTCCCGCAACGGAGAAGGTCCGGGAGGCGCTCTTCTCCATGCTCGAGGCGCGCGTAGGCCAGTGGGAGGAGATTGTGGCCGCGGATATCTTCGCCGGGAGCGGGAGCCTGGGGTTCGAGGCGCTGAGCCGCGGCGCCCGGCGAGTGTACTTTGTGGAAAGCAGTGCGAATGCGGCCGGGCTGATTCGCTCCAACGCCCGCCAACTGGGTCTTTCCACCTCCCGGGTCCGGATCGCCAAACGGGACGCCTTCCGCCTGGTCCGCTCCGGGCCTCAGGAAAAATTCGACCTCGCATTTATTGACCCGCCGTACAAAAAGGGTTTATTTGTTCCCTTTCTGGATCGGTTCCTCGATGCGGGGTGGATGCAGGAAAACGGGCTTATCGCGGCTGAGGTGGAGCAGGACCTCTCCATCGAACCGGAAAGATACGCCGAGCTCGAGCTTCTGGCTCGAAAAAACTACGGTCAGACAAGGATTTACCTATGGAGGACCAGAGCTTGCGACTCGCAGTGTATCCGGGAACCTTCGATCCGTTGACCAACGGACACATCAGCCTCGTTCGCCGCGGTCTGGATGTCTTCGACCGGGTGATCCTGGCTATCGCCAGGGACACATACAAGACCCCGGTCTTCTCCCTGGAGGAGAGGGAGGAGATGGCCAGGGACGCCTTCGCCGGCAAGAGCGGAGTGGTTGTGGAGACTTTCAGCGGTCTGCTCGTGGATTACGTGCAACGGTGCGGGGCCAGGGTCATCCTCCGTGGATTGCGGGCAAACTCGGATTTCGAGTACGAATTCCAGATGGCGCTCATGAATCGCCGCCTCAAGCGGAGCATCCATACCATGTTCATGATGACGGACTACAAATGGCTCTTCACCAGCTCCTCCATCATCAAGCAGACCGCAGAGGCGGGCGGTGACGTGCAGGGCCTGGTTCCGGACATGGTCTGGCAACGCCTGAAGAAGCGCTACGGCATAACCAACCACGTAAGCTGATGCGCACGGTTTGTCTCATCGGACCCACCGGAACGGGGAAGAGCTCCTCCGCCCTCGAGGTGGCGGAGAAATTCGGCGGGGAGATCGTCAACTTCGATTCCAGGCAGGTCTATGGGGACGTGCCCCTCACCACGGATCAGCCCGGTCCAAAGAAGCGCGAGCGCGCCCCCCATTGGCTTTACGGATTCCTGGATCCGTGGGACAAGGTGGATGCGGGAGGCTTCGCCCAACTCGCGGAAGAGGTCATGCAGGGAATCGCCCGTAGGGGCGCCATTCCCGTTCTGACCGGGGGAACGGGGCTCTACCTCCGGGCGATCCTCTACGGCCTGGCCCCGATCCCGAAAGTCCCGGACACCCTTCGGGAACGCATCCTGAGGGAATACGACGAACGCGGCCCGCGGGCCTCGCATTCCCGGCTGGCTGAAATCGATCCCGAGACGGCGTCCGCCGTCAGCCCCGGGGACAGGCAGCGGGTGAGCCGGGCCCTGGAGGTTTTCGAGCACACCGGCCGGAGCATCACCTGGTGGCGGAAGCGCTATCAAAGGGATCAGCCCAGGCATGCGGCCCTCAAGATCGGGTTGAATCCGGACCGCCAGCAGTTGCGGAAGGCCCAGGAAGAGCGGATCGAGACCATGCTGGAGCAAGGGGCCTTGGAGGAAGTGCGCGCCGCCTGGAGAAGATGCCCGGACCCCGAGGCTCCGATCTGGACCGGAATCGGATGCCGCGAGCTCCTGAATCATGTCCGCGGCGGCATGGGGCTGGAGGAAGCCAAGAGGCAGTGGGCCAAACGCACTTGGGACTACGCCAAGCGCCAGTTGACCTGGTTCCGGAAGGACAGGGACGTCATCTGGGTCAATCCGGGAAATGCAAAGGATATTCAGGAGAGGGTGGCCTTATGGCTCGCGTCACGGAAGCATTCCGCATAGGCCCTGTTCGGTACGGGCCGGCATGGGGTATTCCCCTGATGGCCGCCCTGCTGCTCCTCTTGATCGCTGCCCCCCTTCCGGCCCAAACAGGGGCCCTGATCCAGAAGGTCGAGCAGGGCCGGATCAATTGGCTTTCCGGCGAGCTGCAGGCCGTCGGGGAGGCCGAGGCCCAGGCCCAGATGTGGGATGAGCAGGTCAGACAGGGCGTGATGCGCAGACAGGCCCTCATGAACGGGAGGCGGCATCTCTACACCGCCCTGAAGTCGGTGCGGATCAATAAGTCCTTGACTGTTCGAGATCTGGTGACCGAGGATACAGTGCTTCGGGAGAAGCTCAAGGGCAGGGTGAACAACTCCGTGGTCCTGGACCGGACCGTCATTCCCGGCGAACGGGTACGTCTGAGGGTGGAGATGAAGCTCTGGGGCTCCCTGTCCAAGATGCTCATTCCGGATTCCGTGTGGTATGAAAAAACCTCCGATGTCTCCAGCAAGGATCTGGACCAGGAGGAAATGCAACCCTCCGCGGAGATGGAAAGGCATACCGGGTTGATTGTCGACGCCAGGGGGTTGAACCTGGAACCGTCGCTGGTTTGCCGGGTCTACGGCCCTGGGGAGCGACTGCTCTACGGACCCGGAATCGTCCGGCCCTCCATCGCTATCGGCAGGGGAATGGCGGGCTATATGAGGGATCGAGGCAGCGCTCTCCGCTCTTCCCGCACCGGCGCCGATCCCGTGATCCTGCGGGCGCGGGAGAAGGCCGCATCCAAGGGGTGCGAGATCAGGGTGTCCGGGGAGGGGAGTGAAGCCCTTCTGTCCAGTCCCGAAAGCATCGGGTTCCTGCGTCAGGGGAAGGTGATCATCCTCGTGGGCTCCGGCGACGGAGAAGAGCCCACGGAATACGGGCTGGATCAATAAGAGGTGGTTATGTTCGAGGGTTTCCCTCTCTTGCGCCATGACCGGCCAAGCCTGCTGTTTGCGGGGGTCCTGGCCTGTTTTTTCCTCCTTGTTTGCCTCGCGGGCACAGGCCGGACGGACGTGCACCGGGTTGAGCTGAAGAAGCACGTGATGCAGGACGCTGAGCTGACCTTCGATGCCGAGGAGCAGGAGAAGGCGCTATCCCGGGCGGTTCTGAAGGAGGCGGAACAGATCCTGGCCGGGACGTTGCCCCGGGGCAGGAAAAAGGTGATCCAGAAGTTTTTGCGGCGCAAGGTGGATGATTTCGTTCTGAGCTACTCCGAGCAGCAATACATGGAAGAAAAGAATACAGGGGTGCTCAGCCTCGAAGTCAATGTGAACACGCAGTCGGTCAAGGACGAGCTCAAGAAGTGGGGGACCTATTTTACTGCGGCCCGGGAGTGGGATTATCGCCTGGATGTTCGGGGAACGCTGGACAGGGAAGAGGAGTTGAGCCTTGCGGATTTGGAGTCCATGAGCGGTTTGCGGCGGGATCGAAAGGCCCCGGGCCCGGTGTTCGTCCTTCTTCCTCCCAGGGAGGAGGGGGACCACTGGGAGGCCCTGCTCCGGCGGAACGGCGAGGAGACGCTCTATATGGCCCAGAGCCTGGACAAGCTGTGGCTGAAGACGTGGAGCGATTTCTTTTCCCTCAGGGAGGTCCGGCTGCGCGTGGAACGGATGATGCGGCTTTCAGCCTCCGGCTGGAGCACTTCCACAGGGATCAGGCATTTCGACTCCCTTCTCGGGGAATGGTCCACAGAGCTGGACAGGGCCGTGATTCAATCCATTCATTTCGAGCCGGAAGGCCTCGGCGGGACCTGGACGGTGTACACCCTGACCCCGGCAGAGCTGCGGAGTCGGCTGAAGAGCTATATCTCCTCCCGGAGCTTGGATTTCCGCCTGGAGGAAGTGAACGCGACGAAATCCCTGTCGGATTAACCGAGCGGAGAGCTCCTGTGGCAGCAGGTGTCGAAACCCTGAGGCATGCGGACCGGCTGGACGGGATTGCCAAACAGCCATGCGCCGGCCGCTGGGCGATCAGGGGCCATCCAGCAGGGGTCGAGGCGGGATGGGGATCCGGGTAGACTCCATCCGGGGCGGGTATCGGGGTACACTCCCGAGAAGGGCAGTGTCCGCTAGGGCCTTTCCGGCAAGGGATCAGTCCTTGTTTTCCTCCCGGGACTCGGACTCGTTTTCCGAGCTCTTTTCCTTCTTTTCCCCCTTGCGGGAAGCGACGTCGATTTCCTCGGGCTCGTCCGATGCCCGCTTGAAGTTCTTGATCGCCCGGCCCATGCCGGAGCCTATTTCAGGCAGCTTGTTCGCGCCGAAAATGATCAGAACGATGACGAGCAGGATCATCAGTTCCGGAATGCCTATTCCTCCGCCGATCATAGTAGCCTCCATGGAATGCATGATTGGGAATAGGCCTTGTTTAACGTGTTTCCGGCCTGAGTGCAATACATTTGTCAGCCTGCCTCACCTGAGGGCTGCAGAGCGGTGACCGCGAAAGATGAAAGGGAAGGGTTAAGAAAGGTACGCGCTATGCATGTGATTTATTTTCCCTGGATGCATCCGGAAGGCGCTCCACATGCCGCGGGCATGGGAGTAAGCTTTCTCGATCCGGGACTGGGGGGCAGCCGGCAGGCGGAGTGTCTCTGGGTGCCGGAGGATCTGCCCCTGGACAGACGGCAGGCTTCGCGCTATGTGCAGGAGGCCCTCAGCTTCGGCGAACAATTCCAGGATTACAAGGACTTGGAGTATGTCCGCGCCGCCGGGCTGAATGATTTTTTTTCCGGCACCTCCTCCTCTTTGAGTGATGAGCTGGAGAGACGGCTCAGGGAGCATAGCGGGGAGAGGGATAATCCGGAAGAGGAACGGAAAAGGCGGGGCCAGATGGTTCTGCTCCTGCACTGGATGTGGGAGGACAAGCTCCTGGAAGTCCAAAGCGGGGAACGGAAATACCGCGAAGTGATGAGCGAATTGCGTGAAAACCTGGGGATGGAGGAGTCCGAAAATAGTGACGGCTACGGTTCCCGGGATCTTTCCGGAGGCCTTGCGGGGCAGGACCCCTCTCGTTGGTCCGGGCTCATGCCCTGGTTTCTCCTTTTTCTCCCCGCGGACGGGATCTTGTACATCGAGGACGAGGCGATTCAAGAAGAGCTGCGCGAAAACGGGATGGAACCGGTCCCCTGGTCCCAATTATCGGGATACGAGGAGTTGGGGCGCTTTGTCCGGGAGCGGGGGGTGAATTGTGAGCCGAGTGTCTGCGAGGGATGGCGTCTGGCCCTCAAGGATCGGCCCGATCCGGAAATGCCCTGGCTGAACCGGGAATATGCCCTGTTATTGAGGAAAGGTTGAGATGTCGGAGAATCGGGAGAATAAGGACAAGGGACTGGACCAATCTGGGCAGGGGGCTCAGGGGAAGGCCATTCAAGGGGTGATTTTCGATTGCGATGGCGTGCTCATCGACTCCAGGCAGGCCAATATCCGGTTCTATAACCTCATCCTGCAGGAGCTGGGCATGCCGGGGATGGATCCGGAGGACGAGGAATACGTCCACAGCCAAACGGTTACCGAATCCATCCGGCGCATCGTTCCCCAATCGGAGCTGGAGCGAGCCTTCCAGGCGGCGAAGCGGATTTCCTACAGCACTGTCCTGCCCTGGATCACGCCGCAGGCCGGCCTTATCCAGGGGCTGGAGCGGTTGTGCGCAAGGGGTGTGCCCTGTGCGATCAACACGAACAGGACGAACACCATGGGGCTCATCCTGGACATGTTCGGGCTGCACTCCTATTTCGAGCAGGTGGTGACCGCCGCTACAGTGCGCCATCCCAAGCCGCATCCGGAGAGCATCTACTGGATCCTCGCCGAATGGGGTTTGTCTCCGGAAAATGTGGTGTTTATAGGTGATACGGAAGTGGATCGCCGCACTGCGGCTGCGGCCGGCGTGGCCTTCTGGGCCTTCCGGAACGAGTCTCTGAACGCCAGGCGTCATATCCGGGATCACCGCCAGGTGGGCGAGGCTGTTGAAGTGAGCTATTGCAAGTGATTGCTGGACTCCGGAGTTGAACGAACATGAAAAGTACGGGAGAAAAGGGCGATGGATTTTTTGTTGGTCATTTTTCAGCCATTGGTAACCATAATAACGACGCTTCTAAGACTTTATTTTTATGTAGTCATTGTGTCGGCTATTCTTTCCTGGGTGAGTCCTGATCCGTTCAATCCTATCGTACGGGTCATCCGCAACCTGACCGAGCCCGTTTTTCACAAGGTTCGCCAATGGATCCCCTTCGCCAACATAGGGGGGATCGATCTCTCCCCCATCGCGGTTCTTTTGGGAATCGAGTTCCTGCGCATGTTTTTAGCCCAGGGAATGCAGTGGTTGAGATTTCAGATGTAGTGTTGCCCTTTTGAGAGACTTCATTGCGTTAATCTTGATCTGTTCGGTGACCACACCGGAGTGCTTGGATGATAGCGATCATGTCCCGACCCGATTACGTAACCCAGGTTGAGGACGGCCAGTTCCGGCTGAGCCTCTGGGTTCAGCCGGGAGCCAAGAAAAGCGGCTTCTGCGGCCTCCATCAGGGCCGCCTCAAGCTCAAGGTCCAGGCCCCGCCCTCCGAGGGCAGGGCGAACAAGGAGGTCGTCGACTTTCTGGCTCGGTATTTGGGGATCAAACGATCCCGGGTCCGGTTGGAGAGTGGACAAAAGACCCGGAAGAAGAGTATACTCCTAACCGTTGAGAATGAGCCGGATTGGGCGGATATGGCCCGTTAAGAATCCATAGACAAGAGGAAGGAGGGAACGGATATGGAGC